>CALCMD010000001.1 GCA_937965795.1 uncultured Lachnospiraceae bacterium
AGGTGTTCCGACGTCCGGCGTAAGCAAGAGAACTATCGACTTCGTAACCTATCGGAGGAAGCGAACCGCCCTCCAAACCAGAATTAGAAACTCCTTCACATTCAAAAATCCCCCGTTACCTGTGATTTAAATAATGCACGGTAAAATCCGCCTGCCCGTTTTCATCAATCTCCATCACAATATAACTCGGTTTCCTTCCTGCCTGCCGTGGATAAGACAGGCTTCCCGGATTTATCAGCATCACCCCGCCGCTCTTTTCTATCAAAGGTCTGTGTGTGTGGCCAAACATCGCTATATCCACTCCTCTGACCTCGGCCTGTGTTCTAAGCTCCTGCGTATCCAGTGACACATAATAATAATGCCCGTGTGTAATCAGCACTTTATAGTTTCCCAGCATAAATTCTTCCTCTTTCGGAAGGTCACAGAAAAAGTCATTATTTCCACACACGATATGCACCGGACACTCTGCAAGTTCCCGGATATAATCCTCGCTTCCCTCCGCATCTCCTAAATGAATCAGACAATCAAATGGCTTTTCCATCTCCAGAACCTCCGTCAGGTTACCGTCCCTCCGATGCGTATCACTTACAATTAATATTTTCATCCGTACTCTCTCCTATCTCTCCATTCCACTCACAGCTTTACTTCTCTCAGTTTCTCCTTCATGATCCGCAGCGCTTTCCCCCTGTGGCTCAACTCATTTTTCATCTCCGGTGACAGTTCCGCTGTCGTACGCTGATACTCCGGAAGATAGAAGATCGGGTCATAACCAAATCCATTTTCTCCTCTTTCTTCATATCCAATAATCCCCTCTATCGTTCCCCTGCTTCTAAGAATTCTGCCATCCGGCAATGCAGCGGAAATCGCACATACAAACCGTGCCGTCCTCTTTTCATCCGGCACTCCCTCCAGCCTTTCAATCAGGCTTTGATTTTTAATTTTGTAGGAAGTATCTTCTCCCATGTAGCGTGCAGAATAGATTCCCGGTTCTCCATTCAGATAATCGATCTCAAGACCGGAATCATCTGCCAGAACCACGTCTCCGGTAAGCTCCATGATTGCCTTTGCTTTAATATCCGCATTTTCCTCAAAACTTTTTCCATTCTCCAGAATATCGGCCGTAATGCCCGCTTCCTTCATGGACAGAACCGGTATTTCCAGATCCGCAAGTATTTCTTTGATCTCTGCCATCTTTCCCACATTTCCTGTTGCAAAAATGATTCGCTTCATTCTATCATCCCTTCTTTTTATCCATTTCCGTTTCGTGTATATGCTTTCAGGCAGATATTGCAGCCATATTTTTCCTCCGTTTTCTGCCATGTAACGCCATCTGGGCTTAAATATCCCTCGCCATCCTCAATCGTAACATTTCTGCTGTTCTCATCCGCCGGATACTCCGTTGCTGCTGGATACGCGGCATCCGGCGTATAGATTTTCACAAGAACGGCAAACTTCTGGCCCGCTTGCAGGCGTATGGGCTTTTCAAAGTCTACCGTATAATATCCGGCGTTCCGAAAGCTCCCTTCCGCCACGCGCTGACAATTCTCCAGGGACGGAACGCCTGAAAATTTTTCATCTACATATACGGTATATTCCGTTTTTTCTCCCGTAGCATAGAACCCTACGGCTGACAGTTCTTCCTCCTGCCCGGCCGTGTAGACATTGGAAAACCAGCACTCCGGGCGATTGTAGCCGATCTGCCCGACCCAGCCGCACAGATCCGTCTGGTAAAGATGGTCATAATTTCCTGTCTCCTCCACCCTGGTATACGCCACACAGGAGCTTCCCATCCATGCGTCTTCATAAGAAACATAAAATACGCCGTCCTCTCCAAAATCTTTTCCCCAACTGTTCTGGCAGAGAAACGCCCCGTTCTTCTTTACGTTGACAGAAAAATTTTCTTTCGGATAGGCGTCGTCCCACCCGATAATCAGCACATCATGATTCACCGCCTGTTCTCCTGCATAGCAATAAGCATGTGCAAATTCATTGTAATAAACAGACGAATGCGACGCCTTTTCCATATCCATATAAAAGGACGCCTGTACCGCCCCGTATCGGTAGATCAGTTCTTTGACTGCCGGAATATTTTTTTCCTGTATGATCTGCATCTCCTGCACATGCCGGATGGCAGAAAGTCCATCCGGTGACTTCCCGTCTCCATAAGGATCGGATTCCTCTGTCACCGGACCCAGCCAGCCCGCCAGATAAGACATGAGCATGGCGTAGGCTCCTCCCTTTTCTTCCAGCTTTCCATATGAATTTTTCCTGGAAATATGTTCTGCCGAAAAAATCAGATGTTCTTCCGGAAGCATAGACGCTTCCAGTGCGGAACTCGCCGCAACTGTCCAGCAGGTACTGAATTCTCCCTGGTTCTTGACGGTCGGTGCACGCTTTTCCTGTCTGGCGTCAAAATGCGATGGCAGACGTGAGAGATGCTGCACCGCTTTGTCCTTTTCCGCTTCAACCGTCTCTGTTTTCCCTTCCGTCTCGTGACTCAAAAAATGAAGCGCACCGCCGTCATATTGAGCCAGAAAAAGGCACGCAGCCAGACATACGACAACGGCAATCGCCCACCGAATTTTCTCAGACAAGGTCTTCCCCCTGTTTCTTCAGTCTCGGCGGTTTCGGCCCAAGAAACTGATAATAGTAAGCCTTAATCATTCCATTATAAATTTTCCTGTTCTTGTCCGCTTTCCGCCCAATATATTTCTCCGCATCCTCATAACTGGTAATCACATATTTTGACCAGGAATCCAGCCTTCGGAAGCTTTCTCCGATCTCCCGGTAAAGCCCCGGCAGATTCGCTTTTTCCTCAATTCTTTCTCCGTAAGGAGGATTTGTAATCACAAATCCATACTTTTTCGGGTGATTCAGTTCACTGACCGGACGCTGCTGAAAGTGAATCAGATGATCTACGCCCGCCAGCTTTGCATTCGCCCTGGCGGCTTTCACGACCTCACCGTCAATATCATATCCCTGGATGTCCACATCAATTTTGGAATCCATAAACGAGTGGGCTTCGTCCAGCGCAGCATACCAGTATTTTTTGAAAACCAGATGTTCCCAGCTCTGTGACAAAAACTCCCGGTTCATACCCGGAGCAATATTCGCCGCCATCATCGCCGCCTCGATCGGAAAGGTGCCGCTTCCGCAGAACGGGTCCACCAGAATCCGGTTTTCGTCCCAGGGAGTCAGCAAAATCAACGCCGCTGCCAGCGTCTCGGTAATCGGCGCTTTCGCCGTCATCTGCCGGTATCCCCGTTTATGTAAGGATACGCCGGTAGTATCCAGCCCAATTACTGCCTGATCCTTTAAAAAGGTTACCCGAATCGGATAAGACTCCCCATCTTCTGTAAACCACTCAATTCCATATGCCTTTTTCAGCCTTTCCACAATCGCCTTCTTCATGATAGACTGAATATCAGACGGACTGAATAGTTTACTTCTAATAGAAGTCGCCTTCGCCACCCAGAATTTTCCGTTTCGTGGAATGTACTCTTCCCACGGCAGCTCTTTCGTCCGTTCAAACAGCTCGTCAAAGGTTTCCGCATGTATCTCCCCTATTTTCAGCAGAACTCTTTCTGCCGTCCGCAAAAACACATTCGCATAAGCGACTGCTTCCAGATCTCCCCAAAAAGTTACTCTTCCATCATCCACCCGGCTGATTTCATAACCAATGTTCCGTATTTCCCGCTTCAGCACTGCCTCCAGCCCGAAATGGCAGGGAGCAATCAATTCCACTGTTTTCATAGTATTTTTATCTCCTTTACAATATTTCCTTCAAAATCTTTGATCTGAAAAATGTCTTTATCTAAAATCCCATAGGTCGGAGGATTTCCCTCCTTTGGTATGGAAACAGAGCCAGGATTCAGAAGCGTATAAGTTTCTCTCTGCTCTGCGCAAAGCACATGCGTGTGACCATGAATCAGCACATCCCCTTCTTTCAGCGGCGGAAGATGCTCTTCATTGTAAAGATGTCCGTGCGTAGCATAAATGGTACGCTTTCCTTCTATTATAATAGAATAATCTGCCATAACTGGAAAATCAAGCACCATCTGATCAACCTCCGCCTCACAGTTTCCCCTGACCGCACAGATTTCATTTTTCACCGCATTCAACTGTGCAATGACCTCTTTCGGCGCATAATCCTTCGGCAAGTCATTTCGGGGGCCATGATACAGAAGATCCCCAAGCAGTATCAGGCGCCCCGCCTCTTCTTTTTTCCATGCTTCCACCATTTTTCTGCAATAATACCCGGAACCATGTATATCTGATGCAAACATCAATTTCATATGTTTATCTCCTTATTTTTCCATCTGCAAATGTCTTTGTTATCTGCAATATCTTTCTCCCGTCTGAATTCAA
>CALCMD010000002.1 GCA_937965795.1 uncultured Lachnospiraceae bacterium
TCATTCCCTCCGTGGACACATCCGTACCGTCTGCAAGGTTCTTAAACTGAAGCGTGATCGTCTTTTCCTCTTTTGCCTTAAAGTACACGTTTACGATGGTATCTTCCTTTACATTGGAAACCGTATACGTATCTCCGGTGTAGGTGCTCGTTTGGTCTTCGGCCTTTATCGTTTCTTCTGCGCTCTGCAAATCCCTCTGGATTCCCCAGTGGTCTACTACGAATCCCTCATCGGGAACCGCCGTCAGGACGACCGACTGGTTCTGGTTTAACCTTCCTCCGGAGGCAAACGCAATCTGGCCTCCGCCTTCATAAAAGCCCTGTATGGAACCATTTGCCGCAGCGCTGTATTCCAGTGTGCTGTAATGATAAGAAAAGAGTGCTTTTATCGTAATATCCTGTTCCAAAGCATCCACCGTATAAGTCTCTCCGGTGTGACTCTGTTCTGCCCCGTTTACCATCCATTTCTCTATGCCAAATCCCGTAAACGGCAGCGCAGTCACGGTAACCTTCGCACCTTTCGGAATATAAGTACCGCTGCTTACCTCAATCGTCTGTCCCCCGTTCATCTGATAACGGATACGGATACTTCCATTCGAACCTGCTTCTGCATTTACCTGTACGCGATCCTGGCTCAGGCGATAGACGCCCCTGTTCAATACAAAGGCATAGTTTTTCGACAGTTCCTTTATATTTTCGCTTCTTTCATCCAGCGTTACAAGAATCGGGTATTCTCCCGTTTTATCTGCACGAAGCGCTTCGCTGCTCAGTGTGTAGTCCGTGATCTCATCCGATCCCGCCAGACCCTGCACAAAAACTTTTCCCTGTTCCTCTGTATTTACATGGGAGAGCGTACTGTTCAGTTTCTGTGTCCGCACTTCCCTGCTGTCGGCCAGGCCGCCCTCCACATCTGCCGGTGTAATGGTGAGCGTCCGTCTGGACACTTTAATCACGGAAGATATCTCCACCTGATTTTCCGTATCCTGTGCGGTAATCTGATAGGTTCCCACCGCATTTGGCGTAAACCGATTTCCCGAAATGCCGGCTTTTCCGGCGTCCATCGGGACATTGTCTTTCATCACAGTATACGTCACATGGACATTCTGTTCCAATACGCCGTCGGCATCCAGCATTCTTGGAGAGAGATTCATCGTTTCCCCATAGGTCATGGAACCGCCGCTGATAAAGAGCTGCTTTTCCGTCTCCGCCCCTTTCACGACAAGGGTCATTGAGTCGGAACGGCTCATCGTATACTGTTCGCTGCCTCCGTAAACCGCCGTGATTTCATAAATTCCCGCCTGCTGGAAGGTATATTTCGCAATATATGCGCCTGTATCATCTTTACTTGCAGCCGCTGTAGCAGAAACGCCCGTTGCCGTATTTACGATCTGGAAATACGGGATCTGGTCTGCCACCGTCTTTCCGTCGTTGACATCGCTGATCTCCGCCATGAAGTGGATTTCATCTCCCTTTTCCACGACGGTCCTGCTCTCATATACGTCTTCCGTCCGGACAGCTTCTACCTCCTGGAATTCCGATGTACTGACAACCTCCGTATCTTTTATGGTGACCAGCCTCTGTGTATCATACAACGATAGCTCCGTTCCTTCCTTATCATAATACCGGATTCCTTCTTCCTCGCCGGATACCACAAAGAGATACTCGTTTTCCGTTCCTGAAATCCTGTAGGCGTCTGCCTGGCCGATTCCCTCCGGAAGCGTCACGCCATCAGGGAGCTCCGTGATCAGGTCGGCGTCTGCCGTATACGTTTTTTGAACCTCTTCACTCTGTGAAGTAAAGATAATCTGTTCGGAAACTGGGCATTCCGTATTTGCAGGGTCTCCATCCGTATCTTCATAATAATGATCGCCATTCTCATCCGAAGAAACCCACAAAACATCCCCCTGGCTGTTCTGCATCTTTGTATAGGTAACGCCATCCTTTTCCACGGTAACCGTATACGGAATCTGCTGTTCCCCTACCTTTACCTGTTCTTCTCTGGTTCCGGACGCCTGCACCACCGCATAGTTGCCCTGGTTCTCCCCTGTCGCTTTTCGAATGGTTATGTCAGTCCTGCTCTCAGATTTACCGATGGTCAGCGTCGCCGGCGAGCTGATCAGCATCGTTCCCCCCGTATATACAATACAGCGGTATTTCGAGCCGTCCAGATCTTTCTCACCCGTAACAGACATCATCCTGTCATATTCCCCGGAAATATAACGCCACTCCTTTGCAGACGCATCATAGGTCTGCCACCGGTAATTCAAAGAACCGCTCCCATCATTTTCTGTTTGTATGGAAAACCTGGCAGTTCCTCCGACCGCTACTTCTTTATCCTCCGGCTGCACCGTAATCTTAAAGCCCGCATGGTTTTCCGGAAGGGTAGTGCCGCTGACCCTGGCTCCGGACAGACTCTGTACGCCCGCGCCGTCTATCGCTGTAACCGTATAGGAATACTGCATATTCGGCGTCAGATTCGACACCTGATACCTCATAATTCCATTCTCATCTGCCTGCGTACTTGGAATAGACGCCTGGGGAAGCTCCATGCCATTGTTGGTAATCAGCATCAGCTCATAGACCGCCGCGCCTGCCGACACATCCCATTCCAGAACCATCTCCCTGCTGCCAATTTCTGTAATCGTCAGATTCTTTGGCACTTTCGGAGGCTCCTGCACATTCGACGTCTGATATCCGATCACGACGACCGTCTCGTCATTCAGCCTCGCCTCCCTCGCCCCAAACTGCCAGTTAAACCCATAACCGGACACTCCGGCCGGAAGGTTATCCACAGTTCCTGCATAAGAGACGCCATTCATCTTACTATGTACATATCCCGCGGAAACTGAGAACGACTGGGTGATTCCTGTCGTTGAGCCTGTGCCAAATAATCCGACTCCGCCGCCAACCTTCAGATCTTCTTCCACGGCAAAGCTTACGCTGTCTTCTTTTGTAACGTTTGCCTCCCGGCTTACCGTTACATTCGAGCTGCTGTTTGCCCCGGCATTGGCCAGCCTCTGCACATCTCCAATCCGTGTGCATCCTTCCCCCTGGAAGGTTCTTGTATAAGTAGACGGCTCACCCGGAACGGAATTCAAAAGATTTCCCCCGATGGGTTCCAGACCCTGATAGGTTTCTGCCATGGCGTCGTATACGTCAACCGGCACCACCACCGTCGACGGCGTCAGCGGCTCCTCAATGGTCATCTTCTGCCTGCTTCCGTCTTTTTCCTTGTATTCATACCAGTATCGGTGATAGGGTATCGTAAACATGACAACATAATCGTCGCCCTGGCCCACCGCATACTCCACAGACGTACTCGTTTCCCAACTCGTCTGATGCTCATAATTGGTGGAGGCCGAGACGCCCATTTCGATTTCCCCTTCTCCAAAAAGGGAAATTCCTCCCGCCGTGTAGATTCCCAGGGACAGCTCAAAGCCTGCCGTCACGCTGTTGCCGGAGCCTTTGCTGACTCCATAAGCTGTGGAACCTTCATTCAGGTAATTGTCATAAGTATCCGCCACATCCTGAAAATAAGGCGCTGACTGCAAGACTGCCTGCACTTCCGGCTTCGTGTAAAACGTCTCCGTGCCCAGGTATTTCAGCAGCATGGAGTCATCATCCACGTCAGGCATACTGAGAGCCACATACGCAGACGCCCTGGCGACGTCGGAGCGGTTCAGATATGACGTGGCCTGATTGATGATTCCTTCCCAGGATGTGTACCACTGGTTATTTTTATAAGAAATAAAACAAATCTGATACCAGTATTTGTCCTGATTTTTCTCCTTTACCCCCACAAGGGCTGCAAGCTGTTCGGAGCTGTCCGGATTCCCGGTGAAATTACCGGAAAGCACTTTTGAAATCCACACGGCGTCCTTATCCGCTTTTTCATTCGCGTTATTTCTCTGATTGAGCGCATAGTAAAGCTTCTGATCCTCTGCGGTAAACAGACTGTCCGCATACGAATAAAGCCTGTCAAAAAGGAACAGCCGCTCACAGGATTCTCCCACCTTTCCGAAATTACAGATAGAAAGCCCGATCGGCGCGCGGTATCCGGGGCCCAGAACCGTTCTGTCACGCAGATTGCCGTCCACCTCTTCCATCAACTGCGCGGAGGTGGCCTCATACTGCTGCATGCCAAAATCATATTCCACATGAATGACGCCGATCTTCTGTCCCACTCGTCCGCCGATGACAAGCTCCTGCCTTCCGTTTCCGGTCAGATCCCCGGCAGCCACATTCACCGCCAGCATAGGAATCTTGTCACTCCCGTCCGCTATCTCATTCAGATCAATGGTCTTATCTTTTACCAACTGCCTGCTCTCCGTATGATAACCATAGAGAAACACACGGTTATTCTTGTTTACGCCGGATACCTCCGGCATGGAAACACCGATAATCAGATCTTCCGTATAATCCTTCTGCAAATCTCCGGACGCCAGGCTTACCACCGCCGCCATCGGTTTTCCATTATTCTTTTCGGAGTCGGCTTCTATCGTCTTTCCCGTCTGCGCCTGGAGCTCCGATATGCCGATGGTTTTCCAGAGCGCCAGCCGGTCATTGGCGGTTTTATAAACCTTCACGGTATTATCCGCATAATAGACGGCTACTTCATCCACTCCATCTCCGTTGTAATCCCCCGCCGTGACTTCAAAGAGCGCATCAAACTGCTCATTGTACCAGCCGCCCTTCTGATCCAGCGCCGCCGGACTGCCGAGGGTTACTGTGCTGGCACATACGGGCTGATAAGAAGAGGTGAACTTTAAAATCTCCAGACATACCTGATACTCACTCCGGTTCCTGCCCGCCGTAACATAGAGCTGTGCGACTCTGTCATCTTTTCCACTGGCGCTTTTAAAGGCCGTGGACGTCGCATAGGCGCGGCTTTTGTGTTTATTATTGCTGTACAGGCTCTTGTTCAGCTCCTGTCCGCCCAAAGACCCCTGCGTATAACCATATTTGCCCTCCAGCTTCGCCCAGTCGCCATTCTTGTACTGCCCGTATCTTTCATAGGCTCCTGCCTTGCTTAAATTATCCCCTATGGTCTGATACAGGTCCAGATTATCGCGCATCACATAACCATAGTTACTGCTTCCGTTAAAATCAAAATACAATTCATTCTGCGGGTACAGCACCGTGTTTCCCGGTCCTAAGTAGCTTTCCTCGGCATCCTCGGCGCTCGTGTCAAACCCGATGGCATTGTATGCGCTCTCATCCATCTGGATTTTCTCCTCGGCGGCCTTTGCCTTCTTTGCGGGAATGCCGACAAACGCTGTGGTAACCAGCAGTACGGCCGCCACCTGAAACGCTATGATCCTGCTCCCCATCTTCTTAATTTTCTTCCTGTTCATATTTTCCTCCCTGATTGAATATTGAAACATCTATAGAAAATTGCCTTTGCAATCAAGCGAATTTACTGATACCTGCGCTTCTGTGACTCTTCCATCCTCCGAAACGCCTTCCTCATATCCTCCATCTGCACAGGCTTCCTTCCAAACCACAACACTCCATAAGCATAGGAACGAATAGAGAAATCCAGATCAGAAAACCATAAAATTCCAATGTCCGGTATGTTCGCCCTCGCCATCTCTATGATTTCCAGGCTAAAAGTGCCGTTCTGAGCCATCACCAGAAGCTCAAACTGCCCGCCTGATCCCGTTACCGCCCTGCAAAAATCCTCATACTCTCCAAAAACCGTCACATTTACAATCCGCATCATTTCTCTTCCGCATTGCTCCAGATAACGGTTCAGCTTTTCGGATTCTGTTTTGTTCTCATCATAAAGCGCAATCCGCATCTCCTGTCCCCCCCCTCCTTCTTAAACAAAAAATAAAAAGCCAGTCTTTCACATAAACTGAAAAACTGACTTAAAAATAAAATAACACATTCCATGCACCTGTCAAGGCGTTCTGCACGAGATGCAGGAAAACCTGCATGAAATGTTCTCTTTTTTGCATCATACTATGGTACAATGTGCGTAGTGAAAGCACGCGAGGAAGGAGACGCCAAAATGAGGATTGCCATCGTGGATGACCTGACGGATGATCTGAAAGCTTTAGAATGCGATATCACCCGGTGGGCGCAGGAAAACAGGATTGCCCTGGTTCCTCCCCCTGCGCTTTTTGACAGCGGAGAAGCCTTTCTTGAAAAATTCCAGAAAGGACTGTACGATATTATTTTTCTTGATATTTACATGAACGGGATCACGGGCATGGATACGGCCAGACACATCCGGACGTTAGACCAGGACTGCCGGCTGATTTTCATCACCAGCACGATCGAATTTGCCGTAGACAGCTATGAGGTAGACTCTTCTTACTATCTGGTCAAACCTTATCCCTATGAAAAACTGTGCCAGGCCCTTATGCGGTGCAGCGCTTCCCTGCTTGAAAACAGCCAGTCCCTTTTGGTTCCTGTCAAAAATGGCAGCGTGCAGCTGTTCCTTCATTCCATTTCCTACACGGAATGTATCAACCGCAAAATTCTGGTACACCAAAAGGATGGCACAGAGCTTACCATAACGGTAAGCCAGAAAAAACTCGCCGAAGCTCTGCTGGCCTATCCTTACTTCTGCGACTGTTACCGGGGAATCCTGGTAAACCTGGAGTCTGTTTCCCGGCTTCTTAGCGACGGCTTTCTCCTCGATTCCGGCCAGACCATCCCGATCAGCCGGCTGAAATACCGGGAAGTGCGGGAACAGTTTTTACAATTTTCCTATGCCGTAACAAGAGGAGGTATGATTCACCCATGATTTCTATTTCTGCATTGGGGCAGGCCGCTTTTTCCGAGTGCCTGATTACCCTTCCGTTTCATCTGTTTGCTTACGTGCCTTTCTGGTCATACAAACGCCTTTCCAATTCCTGGATGGCGCTTCTGCTCGCCGGGACGCACCTTGCCTATATCTCCCTGTATAGCCTGCTTCTGTACGCAGGCGTACCTCTGAACTATTGCCGCATCGTAGCCCTCCCCATTTATGGAATTCCTTTTTTCCTCTCCGTTAATATTGAATGGGGAAAAATCTTATTCTTATATGTGTTTACGATGGATTATATGATGGTGGTAAGAGGATGCGCCGCTTATCTGGAGCAGCTTTTCTCCGGCTCTTCCGACACTTTTCTTTCCTGGCGGTTTTTATTTCTCTGTCTGGCGCTGACCTTCCTCTCCCTGCCTTTCATGCTGAAATACTTCTGCCGGACTGCGAGAAGTGTTTTTGAAATTCATGCGCCAAATCTCTGGAAACGAATCTGGCTTCTGCCGTTTTTTACCAGTATCCTGGTGTTTGCCTACACGTTTTCCTCCCTTGACAAAAGCATGAATTTCCTGTTTCCTCTTTCCCGTCTGGTGCTCCTTTTGTGCATGTTCCTGATTTATTACTACATTACACAGACGGTAAACCAGTTCCGCCAGCAATTGGAAACGGAAGAAAGAATCCGGCATCTGGAGCAGCTCACCAGAATGCAGGCCGACCAGTACGGACTTCTTTTGTCACGTATCGAAGAAACCAGACGGGCAAGGCACGATCTGCGCCAGCATCTGCGGGTCATCCAGGGGTGCGTCGCCAGCCGGGATTTTGATTCCCTGTCGGAATACGTGAAAAACCTGGACGAAACTCTGCCTGCCTTCGTCTCCCGTTCCTGGTCCGGCAATCCGGCTGTAGACGCGGTTCTTGGTTTTTATGCCCACAAAGCGTCAGACGCCGGAATCGATATGGAAATCCTTTTCCATACCGGAACAGAACCCGTCATTCCTGAGCCGGAGCTGTGCATCCTTCTTGGAAATCTTCTGGAAAATGCCCTGGACGCCTGCTCCGCATCTTTGCCTGGACAGTCCAAAATACGGGTGTGCGCCCGGAAGATGAATCAAAAGCTCCTCAGCATTACCGTGGACAATACCAGTCTTACCCCTCCCACAAATGAACACGGCGTCCTGCTCTCAAGCAAACATCCCGGTACAGGAACCGGCACTGAATCCGTCCGCATCATCGCGGAACGCTACAACGGCGACGCACGGTTTGAGTGGAAGGACGGCATATTTTATTCTTCCGTAATGCTCAACCCGTAACTTCCATCAAAAACTCCAAAATCTCATCGGAAAAAACCGCCGCCCCACCGATGCGGACGACATGATCTTTTAGCCTGTACGTCTTTGCAAGCTCCCCAGGCGCTATTCCGATATCCGCCGCCGCAAGCATGGGCAGATCAAACGCACTGTCCCCGGCGGCGATGATCTTTCCAGCGCCGGCTCTCCCGGCAAGCCTTTTGATGGCCCTCCCTTTATTCAGCTTTTTCGGCAGCGCATAGACTTTGACCCCGTTGCAGAATACTTCCATCCGGCTCATATCCAGCCGTTTCTTCAGCCTTTGTGCAGACTCTTCCGGACATTTACTTTTTGTAAAAAGAAAGAGACCCCGGATATCCCGGACCTCCAGGCTCCGGTTTTCATCCTCTTCCAGAATCCGGGCCGCCGTTCTCAGTTCGTCCTGACAGTCCTCCACCATCCTCCGGGATTCCAGATACCAGCTTTCATCCTCCTGCCCGTTCGCCAGAAGTACGCCCCCATTGCATACCAGCGCATAAGGAAGCGTCCCTACGCCCAGGTCAATCCTTCGGTACTGCTCCACCGTCCGGGTCGTAACCGGCACAAAGAGCGCTTTCTCTTTGAGCTTTTTCAGCAGCCCGTATGTCTTTTCCGTGACAAATGAAATCTCTCTTCCCTGATAGATTTCCACACAGCGCTTATCCTTTCCTATCTCATGCCGATAAGAAAATATTATGGTATTATCCAGATCTGAAAAAAATATAATCATAGAAATCTCCTGAAAAAAACGGGGCTGCAAAAGCAGCCCCATGAATCAACGATAAAAATCAGCCTTTCTCTCCAACTACCAATTTCCTTATCATATCCACCGGAATCATAGTCACAGCCAGCAGAAGGACCGCAATCCATCCCTGAATGCCAAAAGGCACGCAGCTAAACATGCTGCCGATCCACTGGAACGGCGCAAGAGGAATCAGCGCCGCATTCACGATTACAAACTGCACCGCAAGAATCGCAAAGAACACTTTCAAAAATCCGGTGTTCTCATCCAGACCCTTAAAGATTCCAAACCCGTCGTCACGCACGTTAAAGCCGTTAAACAGCGCGCTCACAATAAACAGTACAAAATATCCGGT
This sequence comes from uncultured Lachnospiraceae bacterium, assembly GCA_937965795.1. Taxonomy (GTDB): domain Bacteria; phylum Bacillota; class Clostridia; order Lachnospirales; family Lachnospiraceae; genus Hominisplanchenecus_A. The sequence goes on from CALCMD010000002.1 coordinate 9,176, forward strand.
CAGATGCTGCGCGTCGCCTGCCGTTCCCTCCGGGAACAGCCCCCGGAAAAACGGAAGCTTCAGATATACGAAGCTGGTAGCCGTAAGCCATGCTCCCATCGTCAGGATCTGCGCCATCATCTTCCTGCTTACGATGCTTTCATCCCTTCTTCTTGGCTTCTCATCCATATATTTCTTCAATGCAGGCTCATTGCCCAGCATGATGGCTCCCAGCCCGTCCATAACCAGATTGACAAACAGAAGATGCGTAACCTTCAAAGGCTCCTCCACACCGAAAAACGGCGCGATGGCGCTTACGACCACTGCCGCCACATTAATCACAAGCTGGAACTTACAGAATTTCAGAATGTTGTGATAAATCGTCCTTCCGTACCAGATGGCGTCCTTGATGGATTTAAAGTTATCGTCCAGAATGACGATCTTACCTGCTTCTTTTGCCGCTTCCGTTCCACTTCCCATTGCAAAGCCCACATCCGCACGTTTCAGAGCCGGAGAGTCGTTTACACCGTCTCCCGTCATGCCGACCACCAGATTCATCTCCTGGCAGAGCCTTACCATGCGGGATTTATCCGTAGGCAGCGCGCGGGCGATGACGCGGATATGAGGAATCCTCTCCTTCACTTCCTCATCGGACATTTCATTCAACTGTGCGGACGAGATTGCCTGATCCTCCGGATTTTTCAAAAGCCCGGCGTCCTTCGCGATCGCCACCGCCGTCTCCAGCCTGTCGCCGGTAATCATAACCACCTGTATTCCCGCATTCTGTACTTCCTCAATGGCCTCCTTCGCCTCCGGCCGCACGTCGTCACGGATACCTGCCAGGCCAATGATTACAAGATCATCATTTACCGTATTTTCCACCAGAGGCTTTTCGGAATAGCCAAATGCCAGGACACGCATCGCTTTCGCCGCCAGAGCGTCAATCTTTTCATTCAGAACCGCCTGGTCAAGCTTCTGCTCTTTTCCGTCCGCATCCAGGTATCTGCCGGCGGAAGCCAGCAATTTTTCCGGAGCTCCCTTATAAAATGTTTTACCCAGGCTGTCGATTCTCGCCTGGCTGAATTTGTTTGCGGAGTTAAATCCCTGGCTTGCCGTCACGACATACTCCTGGTTGGACTGTAACGCCAGAAATACAGGCTCCCCGATAAATTTCATCAGCGCCTGGTCGGTCGCGTTTCCGCCAATCACACGGTGGGAAGAGTCAAACATGGACTGGGTATTTTTTCCGATCGCAAGGTCTAACAGACCCTTGACCTGGCTGTGCTTACTCAGGTCAGCAATCGCAATGGACTTGCCGTCCGCAGTAAAGAAGTCTACCACTTCCAGCCTTCCCTTTGTAATCGTACCGGTCTTATCACTGAACAGAATATTCAGGGAACCCGCCGTCTCGATCCCTTCCGCTTTGCGCACAAGCACGTTATGGGAAAGCATCTTACTGGTATTCTGCATCAGTACCAGAGAAATCATCAGCGGCAGTCCTTCCGGTACTGCGCACACGATGATAACGACTGCCAGGGAAACCGCCTCCACGATCTTTTTCACAACGACCTCCACGCCCATAGAAAAGAAAGCGCCAAAGCCTCCCGCCGTCATGATGAAATATGCAAAGTAAAGAACTGCGATCACGATCGCGCCGATATAGCCAAACGTAGAAATCTGCTTTGCCAGCTTTGCCAGCTTGACTTTTAACGGAGAATCCGGTTCATTTTCCTGCATCTCCTCCGCCATCTTACCCATCATGGTTTTCAGGCCGACCTTCCGGACGTCCAGAACGCCTTCTCCGTCAAATACCACGGCTCCCCGGAAAAGGGAATGGGCGTCCACGAACGTATCGCCCGTGATATTTTCTGCAAGCTGGAAGCTCTCGTCCGCCGCGGTTTTCTTACATTCCTCCGCCTCGCCGTTGAGCGCGGAGTTATCCACACGCAGGCTTCCGGAAATCAGAACGCCGTCCGCCGGAATCTTATCTCCGGACTGTAAAAGCACCTTGTCTCCCACAACCACATCATCCACGTCGATCACAGTCACAAGGCCGTTTCTGTGTACCTTACATTTGTCCTTTTCCGTGCTGTCCTTTAATTCCCGATACTTCGTATCGCTGGCAACACCTGTCTTGGCAGATACAAACGCAACGATCAATACTGCAACAATCGTTCCAAGCGGTTCATAAATTTCTGCGTAGCCAAAGAAAAACATCACAATCATCAGCGCCGCGATCGCCAGAAGAATCTTAATCATCGGGTCCCCGAAGGTCTCCTTAAATTCCTCCCAGAAGGTTGTCGGTTCGGAATCAGGGATTACGTTGGAACCATATTGCTGTCTTGAGGCTTCGACCTCTTTGTCGGTAAGTCCATTAAACTTCATGCCTTTTAATCTCCTATTATTTTTACAGCTATTTGGGACTGAACTCTTTTCCATCCAGTCCCATTTTCCTGCTTTTTATAAATATCTTTTCGCCAGATCTCCAATGCCTGCGTCATTTGTTCCCTGACCCATAGCGCTGAATTTCCATTCGCCGTTATAACGGTATACTTCTCCAAAGACCATTGCCGTCATTCCGGAATAATCCTCTGTCAGATTATATCTGCACATTTCCCGGTTCGTTCTCGCATCCACCAGACGGATGAACGCATTGCGGATCATGCCGAAATGCTGGTTTCTCTTATATGCCTGATAAATATTTACCACAATTACGATCTTATCGTATTCCGCCGGAACCCTTGCCAGGTCAATCACGATCTGCTCATCATCGCCCTCTCCTGCCCCCGTCAGGTTATCGCCCATGTGCTGAACCGTTCCCGTCCTGTGCTGAAGATTCGCGAAATAAACCACATCCTTGTTATCGCAGAGCTTTCCTCCCCGCAGCATGATCGCTGAAGCGTCACAGTCGATCGGCTGCGGCTTCGGTGCGAAAAATCCCCGTGATCTGGGCGCTTCATCCCAGCCCAGCCCGACTACGATCTTTGACAGCCCGGCGTTTTCTTTTGTCAGGCTGACCTTTTGTCCTTTTTGTAAACTGATTGACATCTTATTTTCCTCCTACTCCACATCCACGCCAAAGCTTGCGCAGAGCGCCGCCAGGCCGCCCTGGTAGCCGCTGCCGATGGCATTAAACTTCCACTCGTTTCCGTTTTTATACAGTTCTCCGAACACAGCCGCCGTCTCGATGGAAAAATCCTCGCCCAGATCGTAACGCAGCATTTCTTCTCCATTGTTCTCATTATAAATACGGATAAAAGCATTGTTTACCTGTCCGAAATTCTGCCTTCTGGCCTCTGCCTCATAAATGGTTACGGTAAAGACGATCTTCGAAATGTTGGCAGGAACAGACGAAAGGTCTACCCGAATCTGTTCGTCATCTCCGTCTCCCGCGCCGGTAAGATTATCGCCCATATGCTGAACACTTCCCGACGGGTGGGTCAGATTTCCGTAAAAAACAAAATCCTCCGCCCTTGATACCTTTCCTGCATCGGTCACTAAAAACGCGGCCGCATCCAGATCGAAATCTCCACCGGTATCAAACTGGTTCACATCCCAGCCCAGCCCGACTACTACCTTCGTCAGCCCCGGATTTCCTTTCGTCAGGCTGACCTTCTGTCCTTTTTGTAAATTGATTGGCATAATTTTTTCCTCCTTTATGCTACCTCGATTCCATAATGTCCGCAGAGTGCCGCCAGGCCGCCCTGGAAGCCGCTGCCGATAGCGTTAAATTTCCATTCCCCGTTGTGACGGTACAGCTCGCCTACCACGACCGCCGTTTCGATGGAGAAGTCCTCGCCCAGATCATAGCGGATGAGCTCTCCGTCTGTCGCCACATCCACAATACGGATGAAAGCGTTGGATACCTGACCGAAGTTCTGTCTCCTTACCTCCGCATCATAGATCGTTACCGTAAACACAACCCTTGATACATTTGCGGGAATCTTTGTCAGATCCACCTCGATCTGTTCGTCGTCGCCCTCTCCTTCCCCTGTCAGGTTATCGCCCATGTGCTTTAAGGCCCCGCTGGAATGCTCCAGATTTCCATAGAAAATAAATTCTTTCTCTGTCGGGCATTTTCCGTTTTCTCCTACCATAAACGCTGCCGCATCCAGGTCAAAATCAGCGCCGGAATCAAAGACGTTTACGTCCCAGCCCAGCCCGACCATGATATTTTTCAGACTTGGGTTTCCCTTTGTCAAATCAACTTTCTGTCCTTTTTGCAAATTAATCGGCATAATCTTTTCCCCCTTTTGTGGTAATTACTTTGTAACTGTTCCGTATCTTCACAGTTCCATTACTTTCTTTATTTAAAGCAGCGGGTTTTCGCTGTTCTAAATGTTATAATATTGAGATCAAAAGATGCCATACGGATTGCTCCGCACTTCGTGCTTCCACAATCCTGCCTCAAATTCGGATATCGTGAGGCTTACGCCCCACTTTTATCCTCATTTTGGGGCGGCTCATATTATGGCATATGATACTTGCTGTTAAACTCCTGCTTGATCGTTTCCAGCCTTGCCTGATCTTCGATGCGCTGTCGCCTTGCATCCTCCTGAATCTGCTTCGTCTCGTCAATTCCATTGACGATCGTTCTCCAGGTCGTTTCCAGTGTCTCGATCTTAATGGAGCTTCCCGAAGCCATCCTTGCGGTCATCTTGGACTGCTCCACAGTATTCTGTGCATTCTTAATCAGCATCTCATTTGTTTTCTGGTCCAGCGCGGACATGGCCTCGGCCTGAATCCTCTGCCTTTTCAGCATAATCGCCTGCGCCAGCGCCTGTTTAAATACCGGAAGCGTTATGATAAAGGCGGAATTGATCTTGCGCACCAGGTTCATATTGGAAAATTCCATCGTCTTAATCATCGGAATGGACTGCATGGCAACGCTTTCCGCCGTCCTGAGGTCCTGCGTCCGCTGCTCCAGCATCATCAGAGCCTGCTGTAAGGCAGTCAGCTCGAACTGAATCGAGGTATCCCCCGTACTCTCCATATCCGTCTGTCTCTTTGCGATATATTCTTCCAGTTCCCTGCATCCCTGTTCGCCTGCCAGTATGTACCTTACCAGCTTATGATAATATTCCACATTGGCGTCAAACATCTGATCCAGCTTCTTGTTCGACTGCTTGATCTCGGACTCATACTGCTTGAGCTGTACATAAATCTTGTCGACCTCGCCGCCCATCGTGTGATACTTGTCAAGAATCTTATCGAGCTGCTTTCTCGCATTTCCGAAAAGCTTCGCAAAGAATCCCTGCTCCTCCTTGATCTCTTCAATGTCAAACTTTGACATGATCTTTGCCAGGGTGTTTAACATCTGGCTGGAATCGTCGATCTGCGACATATTCATGCTGTTCAATACCACGTCCGAAGCTTTGGAAATCTCTTCCGCCGCCTCCGCGCCGAAGGTAACGATCGTCTCCAGATTGTCGATCTCGATTGTGCTGACCAGATCATCCACTTCTTTTGAGTTTACCAGCTCCGCATTCATTTTCTCCCGGTCCGCCACAATATCGTACTTTTCTACCACGGATACTTCGTTTTTCGTATCAGGAACCGCCGTGGGCTGCTGAACCGCTGCTTTTTTGAAATCTAATCCCATATCATGTACCTCTCTTAAAAATTTTATCACGCCATCCAGGCCGTGTGTTCAGGGAAATCCGACCAAAATCGGGAACCTGCAAGTCATACATATAATCCCCAATCTGATGTTCATCCATGAGTTTTCTGTTAAAATATTTTTCAACGCTCTGATAGCCCGTGGGGACGAAAAAAATCACATCAAACCCCACCAGACTCAAAAACGCCGTCAGGATCGTATCCTCCAGAGAAATTACTTTCTCTCCCGTATTCAGGTAAATCAGCTTTGGATTCTTCTTTGTAAAATCAAATTTCTGAATCAGCCGCACCAGCTCCCTGGGAAGATTCAGTACCGTAGCCACGATCGTATATTCTGTCCCGTTTTCAAAAGTTCCCTTAATCAGCCTTTTGTCGATTAAAAGCTGGAGCTTGTCCAGCATATGCTCCTGTATCTCTTCTCTCAGGACTCCATAAGCATAATCCCTGTGCGCTTTGATCTTTGCCTTTTGCACCCTTCCGTTTCTGAAAAATTCCGTGGCGTGCGCCCGCATCGGGTTTTCATCCATCGAATCCAGAAACGGCGCGGCTTTTATGACGAAGGTATCCTCCGTAATCAGCGCCTTAATGCCTGACCAGTACGGCTGCACCTGTCCATCCTTCACGCCCGATACCTTTGCAAAGAGCACCGGAAGATTGACCGTATCATTCACTGTACTGAAATTCGGCCGGTATTTCAGCTCTTCCTTCCAGAGAAGCGGAATTTCCTCATACATGGTTTTCAGATTCACGGTACTCGCCTTTTGATACTGCTGATTGCGGTACATGCCGGAATCCTGATACATCAGCGTATCCAGTTCCCTTTCCGCATGATAAGCGGTCGTCCCGATCTGAATATCTGTGTTTTCCTGCGGAAACCTCTCTGCCGAAAGCGACTCCGGATAATGAATCTCGTACAACAGACTGTCCTTCAGGCAGCACGGAACATTTTGATTCGGATTTAAGATCAGCACATCCACCGGAAGCCTTGCGAGAAATCTTAAAAACAACGCTTCATTCTCATTCTTACATCCGCCCATATGGATAAAGCAGCCGATCTCCGGCATTTTCCAGTTCACGAACAGCTTCGGCTGGTAACGCTTCAGCCAGCACAGAAGATACACTGCTTTATTGGTGAGGCGGTTCAGGTTCATACCCGGAAGCTTCGCTTCGTCCAGCATGATATCAAGAAAAGCCTTTGTCATGATCCTCTGAAGCTCGATATTCGCACTGTATCTTATATTTGCAGACAAATCCATCAGCATCTGATCCTGTCTCTGATAGTTCTTCCTGTGGATACCCGCAATCTCATCCATCCCCGGCTGCGAAATGGTCTGCTCTGTAATGACGATCTTTCGGCCCTCATTTTTCATCCGCAGGTAAAACTGATACCATTCATTTAAACAGGTAAGCTTATCTTCCACACCGCTGATTCTGAAAAAACAGTTATAATAGAACTCCGGGCGGTCTCCCCTGACCGCGGCAGGCTTTTCGACGTCCTCCATCCCCGCTCCCGTAATCCAGGCATTCGTACAGTTTACGACTTCCGGTTTTCTGCCATACAAACGCTCTGCGTTCTTTTCTTCCTGTATCTGTTCCCGCACCCATCGGAGATTAAAAGTCTCGGGAAATGCCTGCATCCCCGGAAGCAGCAGCTCTTCCGATAAAGCCGTCTCCGTATCTATTTTCCGGTAGCCCTGATCTCCGTGGTACTGTAAAAGCACCGCATCACAGCCTGCATTTGACAGGATGGAAACCAGCATCAGCTCATAATTACTGATATTTCCCTCATACAAAATCTTGGGTACTTCGTTTTCTCCCAACGCATTCACAATCCGCTCAAACCGGTAATACAGCCAGCACATGAACTTAATGTACGCATTTTTCAGCATATTCTCATTCTTTCCGGCTCTCCGTAAAGAATCCAACGCGTCATAGATGGCGGCCGCCACCTGTCCCCGCTGTGCGTCCCGCATTCTGGGCAGCCATTTTTTCAGACTTGTCAAAAAAAATCCCATGCTCATCTGAAATCCGGTTCCCATAATTTCCTGATAATAAGACAGATTCCCCTCGTCAGGATTCGGTATCTTCCCCTCCAGAATCACGCCTTTTAATCGGGCCGCTTCATAGTATTTGCGGATAAAACGGGCCACTTCCTCATTGTACCCGTTAATTCTGTAGAAATATACCCCTTTTTCTTTTCTGCAATCAAGTCCTTTGAAAAAATCATCCAGTTCCTGTATTTTTCTGTGCTCAAACATCGATTTTTCCATCCTAACTCATACTTCCATGATGACGACTATTGTACCACTTTTTCACAGTTTTCACAAGCCACCCCCTGTAAAAATCAGAAAAAACCGCCAAAATCTGCCGCAATTCAGACCTTTAATCCCGCACGCCATATGCCTCTGCCAGAAAAAGCGTCCGTACCGCCCAGTTGGTGTGCGTCTTATACTCATTCATCCTTTCACGGGCATGGCTGCCGGAGACGAGGGAACTCTCATCCGGGTTCCATGAAAGAATGGCTTTCGCATCCTCAAAATCCTTTCGGGATACCTGATATGCGGCATTCACAAGGCCGATCTGCTTTGGATGAATCACGGTTTTTCCCACAAAACCGCACAGTCTGTCATCCGCCAGCTCCTTTCGCAGACCTGTATCCCAGCCAGAGCCGTCATAGTATTCCCACACAGGGCCGGATATTACGTAGTCCATCCCATAAACCGTAAGGATGTCAGAAAAAATATTTGCGACGGGAGAAATCCTGTGAATGGATTCGCCGCTGCCACGGCGAAATCCAAACATATGGCAAAGGTCATTTCCTCCAACCCGGATATTCAGGACCAGCTCTTCTATGCGGTCAAGCTTTTCCTTCAAACTGTACAAGATCTCATAACGGTTTCTCAGATCAATGATGGACGGACTTTCATAAATCGGCATCATATAGACCGGCTTTTTAGAAACCTCATTTACCCGAAGAACCGCCTCGATATATGCGTCTGCGTTTTCCAGGGAAAACTTCGGCAGGATAAAGCCCCGGATCAGCCGCGACGCTTCGCCAAACGCCTTCATCAGCCTTAAAATCTGCTCACTGTTTCTGACCCGGATAAAAATCTGCGGCAGGTAGAACATTTTCTCCTGAAACGCCCGGTACATTTCGTCCATACTCTGTTTCAGCTTTTCTTCCGCCTCCGCCACGCCGTTCTCCCGTATGGTATCCTCCAGGCAGAACGCCAGAGAATACTTCTTCCCAAACTTTTGATGCACCACAGACGCCGCGATTCCTTCTCTGTTTGCCGGACAGTACAAAAGGGCGCCCACGCTGTAATATTTTCCTGCATTCTTCATTGCCTTCTCTCCTTATGCGTCTGCCAGCTTTTTGATGATTCCGCAGCACTTATAATGTTTCATCGGGTAATACTCCACCGCCACTTCCTTTTCCAGCGCCAGCCTTACCACAGGAGCGAGCGCGGGATCGTCCTTCTCTTTTTCATTGATCAGTATTTTCCACGGAACCCTGCGAAGAAGCACTCTCGTCGTCTCTCCAATTCCCGGCTTTACAAGATTGAGGTCTGTCACTCCAAAAGCATCCGCCAGCCTCTTCACCTCATCTATGCCGTATCCCATCGGCGCAGGCTCTTCCGGCGGATTTTCCATTTCAAAACATTCCTCAATCGCTTTTATAAATTCATAAGATAAATCCGACTCCCCAAGTTCCCCGTAATAGGCCGCCCCGTGAAAATCGTCCGCACCGATGATATCCTCCCGCAGAAAGGTACGGCTGATGAGCCCCGATACCGTGCTGTTTAAACAGGAACTGGGAATCAGAATATCCTGATGCGTCCCGCAAAGCCGCGTGATATTTGCCGGGTCGGCCGCCACGGCGATTTCAGGAGAAACCCCTTCATACTTTTCCACAGCCTTTTCCAGTTCCCTTAAAATCGCGCCCTTCCCGATCCATCCATCCACGAACAGAAGCTGCCCCGGGCGATGCCTGTCCAGAAGATAACGCATGGCATTCCCGTCAATTCCCCGTCCGCGGATAATGGAAATCGAATAGTGGGGAACCTCAACCCCATATTTTTTCCGAATATAATGTTTTATCAAAATCCCGATGGGAATGCCGGCTCTCGCCAGAGACACCAGCGCCACATCCTTCCCTCTTGCCTCCATGATTTTATCCGACAGCCTTCCTACCGCAAGAGCGGTCGGCTTCGCATAGGCCGCCAGCGCTTCCCGGTACACCTGCATATAGGTTTCCGAGGGGACATATTCTACAGGAAGCATTTCACAGTAATGTATCCCCGCCTGTATCTGCTTTTCTCTCTCCTGGGTAGACTGGGGCTTTACCATCCCGGTAATATCCTTTAGAAGTAACGTCACATCCTCCGCCTTATAAGAGCTTCTCAATCCTCACACCACCTTACCAGAATAATCTCCTCATTTCCACTGGCATACAGCGCGTTTACCAGCGTGTTTTCACCCTCCCTGACGCCTTTCGCATCCGTCAGAATCAGTACTGTGTCATATTTCTCCAGGTCATAAAGAAACGTCCTCCGATCTTTCTCATACAGACTCTTCAATTCATATCTGACATGAAGCGGGTAATCCTTCTCCGTACTGACCTCGATGGGGCTTCTTGTTGTCGCATGGCATCTTACAAACGGGCAGTCCTTCTCAATCTTCGCCGCGATATACAGCGCCGGATACATAAACTCCTCCGTTCCGAGCGCCAGTATCCGCTGTTTGTCCACAAAGTTTATGGATTTTCGTATGGTTTTCCACAATTGTTCGCACGCTTTCCGGTATTCCTCTGCCAAAACACACCTTCTGGCATCTCTGCCACCCGAAACAGACAGCTCCTTCACACGTATCTCCGGTTCGCCATCCCCCATCTTCCGGTATGTCCCGTCGCTCCGGCAGCCCTGCGCAATCTCCGCATAGGCGCTGTGATCCGTCTTTACCAGATAATGTACCGGAATCCCCCGGTTTCGGTAGGTATCGAGCGCTTCTGCGTCCATCCCGTTTAGCAGAGACGCCACCGCAAACGCCGCCTTCCCCGGATACTCCTTCTCCAGAAGATTGATAATCTTTAAAATCGTGTTTCCTGTCGTTACCTCATCCTCCACGAACACGATCCGGTCTATCCCGTCGATCACTTTGTCAATATCGTCCTTCACCAGCTTCTGCTCCGTCGCATGGCTGTGGGATTCTGAAAAATAAAGATACTGCACGCCCGGAATCTTCTCTCTGGTCGTCTGCATATAAAGCGTTCCCAGCTCCACAGCCAGCGCCGCTCCGATCGCTGTCGCCGTCTCCGCAAAGCCTATCATCAAAAGACGCTCCCCTTCGTATGCCTCTTTCACCCGTCCCGCCAGCTCCGAAAACATTTCAAACGCCTCCTTCGGACTGACCGGTACATGCTTTCCCTGTAAGCGGTTTACCACCAGATACTTTCTCTTCGTATTATTCTCTCTCTTCGCTATCCCGACAAGTTTTTCTTCGCTGTACATATTCTCTCCATACCATTTTTTACATTTTAGAGTTATTTTAACACAGAGACTTTTCCCTTTCAATACACCGGAACGATACGTCCATAAAGAATGCCGGGACGCATCTGAATCCAGAAAAATTGCCGGAGAAGCTTTTCATCGCATCTCCGGCAGTCTTTTTACTTTCCAAATCTCACAGCAATATATGCCTTTATTTCTTCCACGCACTTCTCAAATCCCAGCTTCCCGCTGTTTAAACACAGATCATAATTCCTTGCGTCATTCCACGTATTTCCGGTATAGTAGTGATAAAAATCGCCCCGGTACTTATCGGTCTTTGCGATGAATTTCTCCATCTCCTTTTCCGTCATGTCGTTGCGCTCCATCGCTCTTGCCATACAATAGTCTCCGGGGGCATGGATAAAGACGCTTACCACATCTTCTCTGTCCTTTAATACAAAGTCCGCACAGCGTCCCACGATCACGCAGGATCCTTTCTCCGCCAGCTCTTTGATCACTTTCGCCTGATAATTAAACAAATTTTCATCGGAAACAAAATCGCCTTTTCCCGGTGAAATCAGCCCGCCCCTGTAAATCTTCTTCGAAGTACCAAACAGTGGATTGCTTCTCAGCCTCTCATCCGCCTGATTAAATAATTCCTCGCGAATGCCGCTGTCATCAGAAGCCATCCGCAGGATCTCCCTGCTGTAGAAGGGAATCCCCATATCCTTTGCCAACATCTGTCCAATCGTTTTTCCTCCGCTGCCATACTGCCTGGCAATGGTAATGATTACTTTCTCCATCTAATTCCCCCTTTTGCAAAGCATCTTCCTACTCTCCAAGATATGCTTTTCTGACTGATTCATCATTCATCAGCTCTTTTGCATCGCCCTGCAACGTGATCCTTCCTGTTTCCAGGACATACGCCCGGTCTGCGATAGAAAGCGCTTTTTTTGCATTTTGTTCCACCAGAAGCACGGTCGTTCCGGCAGCGCTTACCTCTTTAATAATATCAAAAATTTCATTTACAAAAATTGGTGAAAGTCCCATAGACGGCTCGTCCATCAGGATGATCTTCGGCTGTGACATCAGCGCCCGGCCCATTGCCAGCATCTGCTGTTCACCGCCGCTTAAGGTTCCCGCCATCTGGTTTTTTCTTTCTTTCAGACGTGGGAATCTCTTATAAACCATCTCCAGATTTCTAGCAATTTCTTCCTTGTCTTTTCTCGTATACGCCCCCATCTTCAGGTTCTGGTATACGCTCAGCTCCGCAAATACTCTTCGTCCTTCCGGTACGTGCGCCATTCCCATTGACACAATTTTATGTCCCGGCGTCTTTGTGACATTTTTTCCGTCAAAAATGATTTCTCCTGCCTTCACCGGCAGCAGCCCTGTGACCGCATGAAGCGTGGTCGTCTTTCCGGCTCCGTTCGCGCCGATCAGAGCGATAACCTCCCCTTCATTTACCTCGAAGGAAATCCCTTTCAGCGCCTGGATCATGCCATAGTATACTTCCAGGTCTTTGATTTCAAGCATTGCCATAAGTTTTTCCCTCCTATTCTCCAAGATATGCCGTGATAACCTGCGGGTCGTTCAGTACTTCGGCTGTCTCTCCCTGTGCCAGAACCTGTCCAAAATTCAGCACGGTCAGCTTTTCACAGATTCCGGATACCAGCCTCATATCATGCTCAATCAGCAAAATCGTCATATCGAACTTGTCTCTCACAAAATGAATCGTGTCCATCAGCTCCTGTGTCTCATTCGGATTCATACCTGCCGCCGGTTCATCCAGAAGCAGAAGCTTCGGTTCTGTCGCCAGCGCTCTGGCAATCTCCAGTTTCCTCTGCTTGCCATACGGCAGATTGGACGCCAGGTAATCCGCCTGTCCATCCAGATCGAACACCCGAAGGAGCTCCATCGCCTGTTCATTCATTTCCTTTTCCGTCTTACGGTATTTCGGCAGCCGCAGAATCCCTTCGATCGTGGAGTAATGATGTTTATTGTGAAGCCCTACCTTTACATTATCCAGTACGCTCATATCCTTAAAAAGACGGATATTCTGAAACGTTCTCGCAATGCCTTCCTTATTAATATCTATGGTTTTCTTTCCTGTGATATTCTTCCCGTCAAGAGTAATAATCCCTTCGTTTGGTTTATATACGCCCGTAAGAAGATTGAACACGGTCGTTTTTCCCGCTCCGTTCGGCCCGATCAGCCCGTAGAGCTGCCCTTTCTCAATGCTGATATTAAAACCGTCTACCGCACGAAGTCCTCCAAAAGAGATTCCCAGATTTTTCACTTCCAACAATGCCATGATTACGCAGCCTCCTTTTTCTTTAACAGACGCTTCAAGGAATATTTTTCCCTCAGTTCCAGGGACTTCGGACTCCAGTTAAAGAGCATCATAATAATCAGTACGATTGCATAGATCAGCATACGATAATCGCTCAGGAAACGCAAAAGCTCAGGAAGCAGCGTCAGAATAACCGCCGCAATCATGGAGCCCCGGATGCTTCCGATTCCTCCGAGAACCACGTATACCAGAATCATGATCGACATATTGTATCCAAAGTTTTTCGGCTGTGCGGAAAGCGTTGCCAGGTTATGTGCGTACAGCACGCCCGCCACGCCTGCCAGGGATGCGGAAATCGTAAACGCCATCATTTTATATTTCGTAATATTAATACCGACAGATTCCGCCGCAATGCGGTTATCACGAATCGACATGATCGCGCGCCCGTCTCTGGAGTGAATCAGGTTCAGCACGATAAACAGGGTAATCAACAAAAGAATGATACCAATCAAAAAGGTAGAATCATTCGGCGTCCCCGTGATACCCTGCGGGCCGTTTATGATAACCGTACCCTCCGGCTCCAGATTCAGGGACATAGCGTCCTTCATGGAAAAATGAAATCCTCTGCTGTCCCTTCCGATAAAAAACACATTGATCAGATTCTTAATGATCTCGCCAAATGCCAGCGTCACGATTGCCAGGTAGTCGCCTCTCAGTCTCAGAACCGGAATCCCGATCAGGAAACCAAAGAACGCCGCTGTGGCCGCTCCTACCAGGAGCGCCAGAAAAAAGCGCAGCCCTGCGACCGGAATCACATCTACCATACATTTTGAGAAAAAGGCACTGGAAAAAGCTCCCACGCACATGAACCCTGCATGTCCGAGACTCAGCTCCCCTAAAATTCCTACGACCAGGTTCAAAGATACTGCCAGAATCGCATAAACGCACAGCGGAACGAGAAGTCCCTTCATCAGACTGGAAACACTTCCGGCGGCCATCAGAATCTGTACAAGAATAAATGCTGCGATTACGATGCCATATGTAATTAAATTACTTTTTGTTGTCTTATTCATTTTTATCTTTTTCGTTTTCATCCTCGCCACCACCTATACTTTCTCTTGTACCTGTTTGCCCAGAATTCCGGTAGGTTTCACCAGCAACACCACGATCAGTACCGCAAACACGATTGCATCCGCCATCTGAGATGAAATATAAGCTTTGCCCAGAATTTCAATCACGCCCAGAAGAATTCCCCCGATCATGGCTCCCGGAATGGAACCGATTCCGCCGAATACGGCGGCCACGAAAGCCTTAATGCCAGGCATAGCGCCGGTATACGGCGTCAGGGACGGATATGCGGAACACAGCAGCACGCTTGCGATCGCTGCCAGCGCTGAGCCAATCGCAAAGGTAAGGGCGATTGTTCCGTTTACATTGATACCCATAAGCTGAGCGGCTCCTTTATCCTCGGAAACAGCAAGCATGGCCTGTCCTGCCTTTGATTTGTTAATAAACAGCGTCAGTCCCACCATGATAATGATGCAGGCAAGAATCGTCACGATCGTTTCCCCCGAAATCGTCAGTGCGCCGCCCGCCAGCACGACCGCCGGTACAGATACCACAGAAGTAAAGGATTTCGTGTCAGCGCCGAAAATCAGCAGCGCGACATTTTGTAAAAGATAGCTGACGCCAATCGCCGTAATCAGGACGGCAAGGGAAGAAGAAGCATTCCGAAGCGGCCTGTATGCCACCCTCTCGATTACCACTCCCAGTACGGTACAGGAAATGACTGCCGCCAGGATTCCCAGCATCGGAGACATCCCCATCGAAGTCACGATCGTCAGCACCACATAGCCGCCTACCATGATAATGTCACCGTGTGCGAAATTCAGCATCTTGGCAATTCCATACACCATCGTATAGCCCAGGGCAATGATTGCATACACGCTTCCAAGACTGATACCATTAATTAAATAAGATATAAAACTCATAGCGCACCCCTCTTAAAATATTTTTGGGAATATTATAGCACAGGAATCGTGCCCAGTTCAACGGAAAAATGAAAAGTAACAGTTCCGTACGGGCCTTGCACATATATCCTGCATGGTTGAACTGTTACCATGAAAAAAGGGGGCGCCCCTCGGCTCCCCCCTCTTTAGGTTTCCTACATTGCTTTATAAGCGCCGTCTGTAATTACGACTGCTTTCGGGTCCTTCGTAGGCTCGCCTGCCGCATCCCATGTGATGCTTCCTGTCAGGCCGTCTACCGTAACCTCTGTCATCGCTTTCTTCATGCCCTCGCACAGATCCGATACGCTCATATCCGGCGTCAGGTTTGCTTTCTCTGCTGCTGCCTTGATCGCATACATTGCATCGTAAGCATCTGCGGCGAACTGATTCGGTGTATCCCCGTATTTCTCTACGAATGTTTTTACGAAATTCTGTGTCATCTCATCCTCAGCGTCCGCCGCAAACGGTGTCAGGAGCATTACGCCCTCCGCCAGGGATGTATCAAAGTTCTCTACTGCAAGAATTCCGTCCAGACCGTCGCATCCGAAGAATTTCGGTGCAAAGCCCATCGTGCTTGCCTGTTTCAGAATCAGGGAAGCCTCCGTATAGTAGATCGGAAGGAATACCAGCTCTGCGCCGGCGTCCTTTGCTTTCTGGAGCTGTACGGAGAAGTCCGTCTTATTATCTGCCGTAAATGCTTCTGCCGCTACGATTTCAAAGTTCTGGTTCGCTGCCTCGCCTGCGAACTTCTCATAGATACCGGAAGAATATACATCTGAGCTGTCGTAGATAACCGCTACTTTGGAAGCCAGTGCGTTCTCGCCGATATACTGAGCGGAAGCGATACCCTGGTTCGGGTCAGAGAAGCATACGCGGAAAGCATTGTCATACTGGATGCTCTCTACTGCGGAACCGGATGGTGTGAGCTGGAACATATTGTCCTCATGCGTTTTCTCAACAACTGCCGTACATGGTGCGGATGTAACCGTACCAACCAGCATCTGCATTCCCCAGTCCTTCAGGGAATTGTAAGCGTTTACGGATTTCTCTGCATCATGCTCGTCGTCCTCAAAGGATACCTCTACCTGGTAACCGTTGATACCGCCTGCTGCGTTAATCTCCTCTGCCGCCATCTCGATTGCGTTCTTTACCGCCTGTCCATACACTGCCGCACCGCCTGTCGTAGGTCCGATACCGCCAATCTTAAATGCACCTTCTGTAGAAGCTGCTGCCTGTGTTCCGTCACTTGCTGCGTTCGTCTCAGCATCCTTGCTGCCGCATCCTGCCAGCGCTGCCACTACCATAGACGCTGCTGCAACAAGCGCTGCCGCCTGTTTAAATTTCTTCATAATACTTTTCCTCCTTCTTAAATTTACGCGTTCCACGCATTTTCCCGGATTTCTTCTGAAATCTTGGAAATAATAATACGCTGGATTATTTTCTTTGTCAATACCTCTTTTGCCCAAAATTAAAGGCAAACGTAACAGTTCAGGCTTCACTGTTACAGAGAAACTGCTATATATTCACACCCTATATATGGAAGAAACTTCTCCAGCAGATCCTGGGTTCGTATCTTCAGGCTGGAGGTATTGATGCAGGGATGGCACCCCAGATACTCCGATTCCAGAATCTCCCGGTCGATCAGCAGGCGTACCCTGTGATTTTCGTCATTCATCAGCCCCAGAACCGTCACGGAGCCGGGCGTCAGATTCATAAATTCCTCCAGAAACGCCTCTCCCGCAAAGGACAGCCTGGCGCTTCCGATCTGGGCGGAAAGCTCCTTCGTCCGAAAGGATTTTTCACCCGGCATCAGAAGAAGGTAAAAGTCTGTTTTCTGCCGGTTGCACAGGAACAGATTCTTACACATTTCCACACCCAGAAGCGCATCAATCTCCCGGCACGCCTCGATCGTAGGCGCCACCTCATGATCTACCCTTACATACGGAATCCCAAGCTTTTCCAGCAGATCATAGACCGCCATCTCCTTTGGCAGACGGCCGGCGGTGTCCGGACGGCCCGTATAAAGTGTTCTGTCAATATTCATGCTGTCCATCTCCTCTATAGAAAACCTGCTTTTAATATGCTTTTCCCCAATATACCATCTTCTTGGCAGGCTTTCCGCAATATACGCACGTATCTGCGAATTCTTCCTGCTCAAACGGGATGCAGCGTGAGGTCACGCCCACTTCTTCCTTCATTGCGTCCTCACATTCCTGGCATCCGCACCACATCGCTTTGATAAAGCCCGGTTTGTTTTCCGCAAGGTCTTTCATCTCTTCCAGATTTTTCGCCACATAGGTATGCGCATCTCTGTGCGCCCTTGCCCGCTCCAGCATTTCCTTCTGCATCAGATTGAGAACCTCCGGAACCTTTGCCGCCAGCTCATCGATCGGCGTCACGATCTTTTCTCTGGTATCGCGGCGGACGATGACTGCCTGTCCTGCGGCAATATCTTTCGGCCCCAGCTCCACACGCAGCGGGAAGCCTCTCATTTCCTGCTCCGAGAACTTCCATCCCGGACTCTTATCCGAATCATCCAGTCTGGTACGGATACCTGCCGCGTGCAGCGCTTCCGCTACCTCGTTTGCCTTATCCAGCACGCCCTCTTTTTTCTGCTGGATTGGAACGATAACGACCTGTGTGGGTGCGATTCTCGGAGGAAGCACCAGACCGCTGTTGTCTCCGTGCACCATGATGATCGCGCCAATCATACGGGTCGTCATGCCCCATGAGGTCTGATGGACATATTTCAGCTTATTATCCTTATCTGCGAACTGGATGCCAAACGCTTTGGCAAATCCGTCTCCGAAGTTATGGCTGGTTCCCGACTGAAGCGCCTTTCCGTCGTGCATCAAAGATTCTATCGTATAGGTAGCTTCCGCTCCCGCAAATTTCTCTTTGTCCGTTTTTCTTCCCTTTACCACCGGGATTGCCAGCACTTCTTCACAGAAATCCGCATAGACGTTTAACATCTGCACCGTTCTCTCTTCCGCTTCCTCTGCCGTCGCGTGAGCGGTGTGCCCTTCCTGCCACAGAAATTCCCTGGAACGAAGAAACGGCCTCGTCGTCTTTTCCCAGCGAACCACAGAACACCACTGATTGTACACCTTCGGCAGATCCCGGTAAGAGTGGATGTCATTTGCATAAAAATCACAGAACAACGTCTCAGAAGTCGGTCTTACACAGAGCCTTTCCTGAAGCGGCTCCAGTCCCCCGTGCGTCACCCATGCGACTTCCGGCGCGAAGCCTTCCACATGATCTTTCTCCTTTTGGAGCAGGCTCTCCGGAATAAACATCGGAAGGTATACATTCTGTACGCCCGTCTCCTTAAATCTGAGGTCCAGCTCACGCTGAATATTTTCCCAGATTGCATAGCCTGCCGGCTTGATCACCATACATCCCTTTACACTAGTGTAATCAATCAGCTCCGCTTTCTTCACCACATCCGTGTACCACTGTGCAAAATCTTCTTCCATAGAAGTAATCGCTTCCACAAGTTTCCTGTCGTTTGCCATTTCCTTTTCTCCTTTTCCTTTTTTCATACACAAAGGCCCCAGCCCTCATGCTTGTGCATAGGGACCGAGGCCATAAAGTCATCGGCGGTACCACCCTAATTAACAGCTTCCTTTCGCTGCTCTCTCCTCTGCCGTTAACGCCGGCTAACGCCGTATTTTCATACGGGACTCCGAGGCAGGTTCCATCCGCTTCCGTCAGAAATCTCGCACCAGTGATTTCCTCTCTGAGGGCTTCACCGGATGTACTAATCCTCTTCTTCGTCATCTTCTCTCTCAGATAGTCTATTTCAAAATCCGGGAAATGTCAAGAGCCGCTGTCTTCTAATACCCGGAAAATCCACTCTGCGCCTCTACATTATAGAGTCCAAACATCGGCAATGCGGTTTTCTGCGACAGTCCGAAAATCCATGAAACATATTCTTCCGAAAGAGATGCTACCGGCGCGTCCGGAAGGTAAAACTCAAATGTCGTTCCGCCCTCTATCCCATAAGGCTCGGATGCGACGTACCTTACCTGATCCCCGTCGATCCATTCTTCCCCCGCAGGTTTTTCTGTATTGCAATGCTCCAGTTTCATCGTGTATGTGTTATCATCTTTCTTCTGAATATCTGTAAACTTTCCCGCGAACTCACTGACATAAACCGTAGCCTGGTATCCTTCTCCACTTTCCCCCATGTTGCTGTCATGATACGCTCCTGTAAATGTGCCGTCCGGATACAAAGTAAGCTCCGTCCCCCATGCGCCTGCACCGCTCGAAAATCCCAGAGTGAGAGGCCCGGAGAAAGGAAGCGTCTGTGCGCCGGAAGGCTCTGTAACCAGCAGATGACGCATAATCGCTCCCTGGGTCATGCTTATGCACTCCACCGTGTCCAGCTTATTTACGAGCAGTTCCGGTCCGTAATTATCATTATATAAGATCATTTGCTTCATCCCATCAACGAGTTGTTTCGCCTGGGCGTCATACTCTTCTTTTGACACATTCTTTCCATTTACAGTATACTCGCCAATCCTGTCAGTATAATCCTCATTGGGATATTCGTACAGAGTCAGCAGCTTACTGGTTTGCAGATTTCCATCTTTGTCACAATCAAAACTACAGTAATACGCATCCTCACTTTCATCCGCAATGCTATAGTATCCATAGCAGACGTCATCCATCCCTTTAAACAGGTAATAAACAGAGCCACCGGCCGCCTGAACGTCCCATTCCCTCGAATAGATCTGTTTTGCCCTGCCATCCTCTCCGAGCGTATAAATATTCAGGTTCGCACAATAGGTATTATCCCTGTTCCGGCACATCATAAACAGCTCCGGTACGTCATCCCCTGTAATATCTGTGACTGCATACGGCGTCTGTTCCCGCACTGCTTTTGCCATTCCATCTGCATAATCCAGGCCATACTGCCAGTTATAATCCCCGCACTCATAGAAATACTGCTTCACGACTTCACTGTATGCCTCCCTGTAATCCGGCGCCTCTGCCAGCGCTTCCGTTTCCGACGTTTTCGTCAACTGCTCTGTCTCCGTCGCTTCGGATTCTCCTGCCATTTCCGTCAGGCTCATGCTTTCCTTTTCCGTCTGTACATCATGGGAGGGCATCTTTTCCTTTCCACATCCAGTCAGTAAAAGTCCAACTATCACCGCCATCAGAAGTTTTCCTGTTTTCATAACCTTAATCTCTCCTTTCTTCTCTGCACGCACAAAAACCAGCGCTTTCCATATTCCTCACAACTTTATTATAACGCTTCCTTTTCTTTCTGCACAGAACTTTTCTTTTCAAAAAAGAGAAAATTTTTACTTCTTAATCTCCTCTAATGCAGACATTCTCCTGTTTCATTTTTCAAAAATATACGCTATAATAAAAATAATGTTTTCACAGTCTCAGCAGCAAGTGCTTCGACCTGTTC
>CALCMD010000003.1 GCA_937965795.1 uncultured Lachnospiraceae bacterium
TCAGATTGGTTATTTCTGTTGGTCTTAGGCTGGCTGTTTCAAGCGGACTCTAACAACATTTATTATTTCTTGCGCATTTAGTGTATAAGATCAACCTAAAGCAGTACTTAAGATACCAGTGAACACTTTGTGAAAAAGCGGAGAAACCATGTCCAGCCATGATTTCTCCGCTTTCCTATTTTAATTCTACTTTAAACCCGATGATCCGGTTCTTTTTATATGCCGCAATGCTGCCATGATGGTTCTTTACGATCGCTTTGGCAATGGACAGCCCTACGCCAAAGCTTCCATCAAAGGTTCTGGCTTTATCCACACGATAAAACCGGTCAAATAATTTGCCAAGTTCTATCTGATCTGCCTTCTCATAAGTATTTTCAACAATTACGACCGGACGGCGTCTTTCATAAGCCAAAATCTGTATCGTGCCTCCGGGATCACAGTATTTTACTGCATTATCCAAAAGTATGGATAGCAAACGGCGGATGAGCCCCTCATCGCCTTTACAGAGAATGGACGGCTTTATATCGGCCATCAGTTTTTTTTGAAGTTCCGCTGCCAGCGGCTTAAATTCTGATGTGACATCCGACAAAGCTCTGCTCAGATCAAACTGGGAAATGGTAAGATTCGACTGACTCTCATCCATCCTGGATAATATAACCAGTTGATTGATCAACATTCCCATCCTTTCCCCTTCACTTCGAATATCATCCAGCCATTCATTCTGTCCCACCTCTGATTCAACAATATCCAGATTCGACAAAATCAGGGTAAGAGGCGTCTTAAGTTCATGGTTTGCATCCGTTATAAACTGCTTCTGCTTCTCATAACTTTCCGCGACAGGCCGTACCACTCTTTTTGAAATCAGTATAAACAGAAGCAGAACGACAAGCCCGCTGCCAATCAAAACGAGCAAAGAAGTGAATAAAAAGCGGCGCGCCATCAAATAATTCATATCCCCATTTACAAAAACGATGGCAGTTCCCGTTTTCGCCCTGAAAATTTTGTATCTGTAGTCTGACACCCACCCTCTTGTCTGATCCCTTTTCAGCGCAATGTCTGTAAATTCCTGTATCTGCGCTTCCGATATGGAAGAAACAGAATCACTATTTACCTTCACAATCCTGTTATCCTTACCGAGCCACACGGTAAAAAAGCGCGTGCTGAACTTCGTTTCCTCTGTAATAACATCGGTATATGGAAATCCGCCGGATGGCAGCGGCCGGGCGGATGCGTCAAATTCAGGGAACACGCCGCCGTTCGCGGCGATCTCGTCTGTTAAAATATCCATCGTATTATTTAACTGTATATTGCCCAGGATAAACAGAATTAAAAAAATACCGGAAAATACGATCATAATAGAAACAGCGCTGACCCGTATAAACTTTCTCCGCAGACCATAAATCATTGTTTTCCCTCCAGCACATAGCCTGCATTACGAATAAACCGGATTTCCACTGGCGCGCAAATTGCACTGATTTTCTTCCTTATATTCGAAATATGCACCCACACCACACTGGTATCTACATTTGTATTCCATCCCCAGACATGTGTCATGAACTGCTCCGTCGGAACAATGACATTTGGTTTTTGCATGAGCATTTCTATAATTTGAAACTCCTTGCCGCTTAAGTTCTGTAATTTCCCCTTATAGTCCAGTTGGTAGGTAGAGCGGTTTAATACTACCTCCTGATATATCAGCAGGTCAGGCACATAATTATCCTTGCGTCTTAGCATGGCTCTGACTCTCGCCAAAAGCTCCGGGGTGGAAAAAGGCTTTGGCAGGTAATCATCGGCTCCGGCGTCCAATCCTTCTACTCGCTGCGCTACTTCTGTACGGGCAGTCAAAAACAAAGCCGGAGTCGTTATCCCCGCCTCCCGCAGCCTTTGCAGTACCTGTATCCCGTCAAGCCCGGGCATCATAATATCAAACACAAGCCCATCATATTCTTCTGACCTGGCATACGCAAGGGCGTCCTCACCATTGGATACCCCGTCAACAACGAATTTATTCTTTTCAAAAATATACGTCAGGGTTTTTCGCAGTCTCGGATCATCCTCTGCTATAAGAAGCCGCATAACCTTACCTCCGTTTCTTTACTGACAATTATCGTACAACTGCCTAAAGACAGGCTAAAGTATTTTTATACACGCTTTTTTTACATTCCCGTTCCAGACATTCTTGCTTATAAAATGGCTTGCAATAGTTATCAAAATTACATTTTTTTATTCGTTTCCGGTAATTATCTATTTTCTGTATTTTCTTTTCAACATCATTTCTAAAATTATCTGTTAGAATCTTATCCTTATAGACAACATATGAGCTGATTACTTCGGCTATAATTTTATAAATATTATACAATAAATCTAATTTTTGGATATTATCATTTTCCTCTAAAAAATCATATACTTTTTGTCCTGCTAAATCCGAACAATTACTATTAAGGGGCCTGCTCCATTGCCCATGCGCCAATCGGTTTCTAATTGTAATAGCCTGCTCAATATCATCTAAATATCCATATACTTTCTGATAATAAAACGCATCTGATTCATTCATAAAATTGGCTGAATAGTCATTCTGATTCATACAAAAACGAAAACCATAACTTTTACAAACAGACAAGTTTAAACAGTTTCTCCATTTCTTATTCATTTCCCTGCCAGAAAGAACAATTTGTCTTTCAGCATCTGTAAATGCAACGGAAGAATTTTCATATAATATTTTTTTCAACCGCGCTTCCAACCAGGAACATAGTAAAAACGTGTACAATCGTGTACTGCCCAAAACATCATATTCCAGCTTTTTTATTCTTCCCTGTTTATTCGTATTTGCCCTTTCATAATATAGTTTTCCTAAATTTATTTGCGTCATTTTTTTAACTTGTCCAATTTCGTCCTCAAGTAATTTCAAATTTTCTTGATATATCTCATATAAACCCTGTCTTTCCATATTACATCCCCTCTTATTCTAATATTAAAAAGAGGCGAAAGACCTTCACCTCTTTGAATCCCACTACCGAAAATGGCAGAACACTTTCTGTCACTTTCGGCGGCAGGACTCGAACCTGCACTATTACTAATAAATTTTATTAGGTGTGTTTACCTATTACACCATCGCCGTGGATTTTATTATATCATGCCATATAATCACTGTCAATTCTCTTCAAAACAATACTTTTATCTTTCATGAAACTTTCATGAAACGATTTAAATTTTAGAAGCCCTGATCTGGGACAGGCGCTTTGTAATTATTGGAGAACATGATCTGCTTGGTAATATCAAATGCCACTAACACCCCGGTAGGAGGTGTGTTCAACGTCACATTATCCGTGGGCAGCCATACTTTTGCCTTCGTGTTCCACCGAAAACCGATGCGCATTCCCTGCCAGTGCTCCACAACCTTTAGCGGGCCGCCCTCTGTTTCCTGTTCCTCTGTGTATCTCTGGGGACACACAGTGATATATCCGTTTGCCAGATCGCCGCAGTATACATATTCATCCATCGCAATCTTCCATTTGGTCTTATCGGCAAGTCCCCCCTCCGGCGTATAGCCATTGTATGGCGTCGCCCCCTTAAGATAAGCCCTGGAAGCAAAGCTGGTGACGTTGATTGCCGTTCCGTCTGTCGCCAAAACCTGTTTCATGCCATAGTCTCGCAGCTTCTGCTTCTGTGGAATGCTTAACTTATACGCGTCGCCGGTCACAGCGCCTGCGCCGTTCATCAGGGCATCCAGCATACCGTAGGCAGCGCTGCTGTAGTCAGACAGCCCCTTGTACTCATAATTGTCCAGAGCCACCACGTACAGCGCGCCGATCACAAACGGATCATCACAGTTCTTTATCACATATTCTACCTGCTCCACGGTTGTCGGCCACGGATTGAAGCTGACATATTTTCTGGTAAGTTCCTTCGGGATAATTAAATCCTCGTTTGCTTCCTCGTCTTTGTAGGAATATTGTCCGGTAAAAGTCTCTTCTGTGACTGTCCAAACGACTTTGGAATCCGGCGTCGGCGTTGGATCTGGGTCTGGTGTTGGGGTCGGATCCGGCGTCGGGGTCGGATCTGGATTCGGGGTTGGGGTCGGATCCGGCGTTGGGGTTGGATCTGGATTCGGGGTTGGGGTTGGATTTGGCGTTGGGGTCGGATTCGGTGCAGACCCTGCCGCTCCCTTTACCGTAACATGAATGACCTTTTTGACTGTTTTTCCCTTTTTATTCCAATTCCTGGCAGTTATTGTAACCTTTGCAGTCCCGGCTCCCTTTGCCGTGATCTGGATGGTTGATGCGCCGCTTTTTGCCTTTTTTGAAGGCTTCTTTGTAATTTTTACAGCCGCCACCCTCTTGTCCGAGGATTTTGCCTTTACAGTCAGCTCCTTTGCGGCAGATTTTTTCGTGCTCTTTACAGTCGCTTTTACGGATACGGAAACTCCCTTTTCCAGCGTAAGACTGCTTTTAGAAACTGTCATGCTCTTTACGATTTTCTTCGGCGCAGCCTGGGCGGTTCCTCCCATAGCTGCCGACGCAGAAAACAGTACGGCAAACGCCAGCATCCCTATCCCTGCTTTTTTTAATTTCATCATACATTTCTTCATATCGTTCCTCTCCTTTTTCTATATTAGTGCCGCGGAGCAGCAAGCCCCTGCTCTGCAAACACCGCACACATCTCTATTGCTATTGTTTCTTAAAAGTTGCCGTTGTCAAAAATATCCAGGTTTTTTTCGCTGTAATCATGTCGTCCGTCAGCGTCGCATGAATCACCGACATACTCTCTTCAAACTCATCCGAATCCTCACCCATCCCCACAAAGCGGAGCTGCAAAGCTTCTTTGCGCAGCGTCCATGTAAACGGCATCACCTCTTCACCGTTCATGCGGACATCAGCCGTCCCATCTGCTTTCAGTTCAATATAAGACTCGCCATTATCATAAATCTCGTCAAAGGGATGCCAGAAATCTGAGTCATTTATTCCTCCAAGATCCATACCCTGAATTTGATATCCCTGATATTTTCCAACCGCCCATGCCGGATTCAGTGCCGGATCAGGGGCCGGTATTGGGGTTGGATCCGGCGTCGGAGTCGGATCAGGGGTCGGGACCGGTGTTGGATTCGGGATCGGCGTCGGAGTCGGATCAGGGGTCGGGACCGGTGTTGGATTCGGGATCGGCGTCGGAGTCGGATCAGGGGTCGGAGTTGAATCCTGTGTTGGCGTAGAACCCTGCGGAGTTCCTGCCGCTTCCTTTACTGTAACGTTGATAACCTTCTGAAGCACCTTTCCCTTCTTGTTTTTATTTTTTGCAGTCACTGTAATCTTTGCTGTGCCGGCTCCCTTCGCCGTAATCTGAAGCGTTGATACACCGCTTTTTGCCTTTTTTGAAGGCTTTTTTGTAATCTTTACCGCGGCTGTCTTCTTATTTGAGGATTTTGCCTTTACCATCAAATCCTTAGCCGCAGATTTCTTTGTACTCTTCACCGTCACCTTCACGACCCTGCTTTTTCCTTCTTCCAGCGTGACGCTGTCCACTGATACCGTCATTCCTTTTACGGTTTTTTTTGCCGCAGCCTGCACCGGTACTGCCGGAGCTGGCGCTGCTAAGACAGCCGCCACGGCAAACGCCAGGACTGAAGCAAAAATTTTTGTGCATATCCTTTTTTTATTTCTCATAAACTTCTTCCTTCCTAACTTCATCTGTTTACATCCATTCTCGTGGCTTACCGATACCTGCCAAACCACCGGAAGCGTCAGAACTTTCCGCCCCCGCCTCCATGTGTTCTGCCGGAGGAAGATGTATGTGTGCTGCTTCCCGAATCCTTCTCCTTCGGTTTCTCCGTGCGGTCAACCTTCCGGTATAAGAAAAGATCCCGCCTTTCGGTAACTTCCATGCTGCCTTTCCGTACATAGCTTCCTGCCGCTGCCTGGCTGCCGACGGTCTTCAGCATCCTCTTCATCCTGCCCACGATCAGCAGCGCCAGCGCGATTCCCACCGCAAGGGCTATCGGAATCCACATCAGCCCTAACGGCTCGCGGGGCAGATTCGATTTATCATACGGCTTGCCTGTCCTCGCCTGTGTGAGGAAGGCGTCGCACTGCTCCGCATAAATGCCAAACGCCGCCGCATAATTTCCCTCCGAAAGTTCATCCAGAAACCGCCCGGACAAATACTTGATCCCTGCGTCCGTAAAGGCGGTTATCCCATAACCATGTGTGGAAATCCACCAGTCCCTGTCCTCCAGGCTGACCAGCAGCAGCACGCCGTCCCTGCCTTCTCCATAGCCAAAATCGCAATACTCAAAAAGATCGTCCGCATACTCTTTTGCCGTGCTTCCCTCCAACGTGTCCGTAGTGGCTATTGCAACCTCAAACTCCTGCCGCACGCTGATTTCATCGAGCTTTTCCAGAAGCGCCTCCTCCTCGTTCTCGCCTAAAAGATCAGCCATATCCATCACCCGAAAATACTCCCCTGAAAATCCATCTTCCCCCTCTGCTGCAAAAGCCGGAAGAACTGCAAGAAGGCAGAGCAGAAACGCCGCTAAAACAGATAATGTCTTTTTCTTCATTTTCCCGTCCCTCCTTACAAGATTTCCGCAAGCCACAGCAGCCAGACTACACCATACGCCGCAGCGCTGCACAAAGCTGCCAATCCTATGATCCATTTTCTGGCAGCAGACTTATCAACGGGAAGGTCTCCTACAAATTTCCCTGTCTGCCCATTCATGGCAAAAGTATACTGGCTGCCGTTCCAGGTGGTGTTTAAAAGCCACACCGGATAAAGGGCGTACCTCGCTTCTCCACTGTGCAGCCGGACGCTGCCCGACTCCGGTATAACCGTCGTATATCCCTCCACTGTATCAGCAAAAGCATCCTCCGTACTCTTTTTAATGCGCGCGTTCGCCCTCTCAACGCTCTGTCTGGCATCCAGATCGTATTTATCAGCGAGATACCCTGCCAGATACGCCGTCCTGAAATCCACTGCCCCTGAAAACTCAAACGGCTCGATGGATTCCATCAGGTCATCCGTCATCTTTGAAGAGCCATTGACCGGAACACGTTCAAAGCAAATTTTTCCTCCACGGCTGACCGCGAAATAGCTGGTTTCCCGATACCTGTAACTACTGTCGCTCCATGTCCTGACCTTTGTCGCCTTATAGCAGATGTCCGCATCCGCCGATGCGTCAAAGAGCCAGAACGGGACGTAGATTCCCTTAATCTCATCGATATGGTTCTGGTCCCTGAAAATGCCCGGCAGAAGCCTCTTGCCTCCATAATGCTTTTGCAGCGCTTCCTTCGCCGCCTTTTTATCCAGCTTGAAGGGTATGATAAAATCCGGCTTTAAGGCTCCGGAAAACTGTCCCATCATCACCACCGGGTTGCCGCAGAAGGGACACGAAGCCGCCGCGGCGCTCGCATCGCCTACGATCTCACCGCCGCAGGATTTGCAGACAAAGGTTCTGAGGCTGTCCGTCTCACCTTCCTGCCATTCCTCTCCTGCCGCAATCTCCCACTGCATATCATCCTGCTGCTCCCTGGAAAGCTCACTGTCATAAACCTCCAGCGTT
The DNA here is from genome assembly GCA_937965795.1 of uncultured Lachnospiraceae bacterium. Lineage (GTDB taxonomy): Bacteria > Bacillota > Clostridia > Lachnospirales > Lachnospiraceae > Hominisplanchenecus_A. The sequence goes on from CALCMD010000003.1 coordinate 7,550, forward strand.
TCTATTTCAAATTCTGTATCGCAGAACGGACACTTCATCTTCTGCAAAGCGCTGTCAAAGGCAATTGCGCCTCCGCAGCATGGGCATTTATATTCCTGTAACGAACTCAAAATATCCCTCCTCTCTCACTGTACAAGCCCAAATCTTTCTCCCTTACTGAATATCGCCATCATCAAAAGGATCCCCGCATTCCGGACAGAATTTCGGCGGATGCGCCGGGTCTTCCGGCTCCCAGCCGCATTTATCGCATTTGTATTGAGGTACCCCCATCGGTTTCTTCGCGCCGCAGTTCTGGCAGAACCTTCCCTGGTTTACGGCTCCGCAAGTGCAGGTCCACCCCGCTGTATCCGAAGGCTTCGGAGAGCCACATTCCGGACAGAACTTTCCGCTCGCAAGCGTTCCGCAGGAACACTTCCATGCCGCCGCACGGCTCTGCATTCCTCCTTCCCCTACGGGTTGTCTGGATGGCTGGGACTGAGGCCGCCCCATGGCGTACAGGTTCTGCGCATTTATTCCACCCGCATTCATCGCCATTCCCATGCCCAGAAAGCCCGTCATGGCTCCGGCTGTGTTCCCGGCTGCCGTCTTTATCGCCTCTACCTGGCCGCCTACAAGCCTGGCTGCCGCGGTATTCGGATTGGCGGTCATAGCATTCTCTTCCCACTCCATAATCTTCTTCTGCTGCTCCTCCGGGATACTTAAGGAATTAATATTAAAGGAAAATACCTCAATTCCCCTCTTTGCTCTCCAGGTCTTGGAAAGCACATCATTGAGTGCGTCCGACACTTCCATCGTGTGTGCCGGAATCTCATAATACTGAATCTTCTTTGCGGAAAGCGTGGCTAACGCCGGCTGGAGCGCTGTCATCAGCTCCCCCTTTAGTCTGAGCGCAATCTCAGAGCTCTCATAAGAAGACTCCACATTGCCGCATACATTTGTATAGAACAACAGGGGATTGCAGATTCGGTATGTAAAATTGCCGTTGCAGCGAAGATTCACTGACAGTTTATATCCCAGCTCCTCATTTACAATGACACGGAAGGGAATCGGCGTTGCCGTACCAAACAGAATTTCTCCCATCTCTTTCGTGTTGATATAATAAATACGCTGATCTTTCCCGGCGTCCCCGCCATATGCGAACCGTCTGCCGACCGTCCGGAAGGTTTCCCTGATGCTCTCCCCCAGATTGCCTGAGAAAATACTTGGCTCCGTGGATGTATCGTAGGTAAACTCTCCCGGTTCCGCACAGACCTCCACCACTTTTCCCTGCTCTACAATGATCATGCACTGGCCATCTGCCACGGCGATTCCGCTGCCGTTCGAGATGATATTGTCGTTTCCCTTTCTGTTGGAAGAACGGGAGGAAGTGCGTTTCTGGCCTTTCACTACCAGCACATTTTCGTCCATGGCTTCACAATAGAAAAACTCCCTCCACTGGTCAGCCAGGACGCCGCCTGCCGCACCCATGCCTGCTTTTATAAGTCCCATCGTTAGACCTCCTGTGTGTTTTTATCCATCATATCTATTAAAAAGACAGAATACTATGGGACTAAGTCTGGTTTTTAACAGCACATCGCAAAAGTAAACCTGGTATACCATGCAAAAAGCACAAAAACCTACGCCGGTTTTCGTGCTTTTCACCCTCTAGTTCCCTTCTTTTGTTTTCTGTTCCGCCGTACCGTCCACCTCGTTCCGTTCGAGCTCATCCAGGCGGCCGCATCTGCGGAACAAATCCAGATACAGCATCAGCTCGGCGTTGGAGGAAATCTCCAGTTTTTTATAAATATTTCCGTTATGCTTTTTCACAGTGCTCATACTGATGAATGCAGCTTCCGGTATCCGGGAAATTTCATAGCCCTGAAGATAATACCGGAAAATGTTGTACTCTGCCGGCGTCAGCTTTTTCACATTTTCCGAAAAACACTCAAACAATTCCAGTATATCCGGCGGAAGTTCCCCTGGTTTCGGCGGAAGTTCCCTTAATGCCAGCCACTCGCGCATCGCCTCCAGCTCCGTATAGCCATACTTTCTTTCTGCCGTCTCCTGGCCCTCGCAAATATCCCGAACCCCCTGCAAAACCGACTGTACAAACCGCTTCGACAAAATCAGAGCCAGCAGAAGCATGGCACAGGTAAAACCTGCCGCAATGGCTATCATACAGATTCTGTTTTTCCTGATATACTGATCGCAGCTTTCTCTTGGAACCAGGACGACCGCAGCCCATTCCGTGCCGTCGCCGCAGGGGATCTCCATCATTTCCTGCACTCCATAATATTGCCCTTTCAACGAGAAATAGGTATTATAGAGCTTTCGTTCTGTCACGGATAAATTCTCCGTATCCTCCAGCCAGGTTCCTTCAGTATTGCCCGTCATGCCCTGATCTACCCGGATTTTTCCATCCTCAACCGGCGCGAGCACAGTAATCATAGAACCATACGGACTCTCCACCGCCGGGTATTCGAGCTTAAAATGAACCGCATTCAATTCCACGCCGCAAATGCCGTAAATTTCACCGGTCCTTCCCTGAACCGGCACGCAAAGCAGTATTACATCTTCCCAGGTATCCTTCAGATTCATCCGCCGTGTCCAAAAATAGCCTTCGCCGCCCTCTATAAGCCGCTGCCAGCCCGGAAATTCCTCCGTGTCAAATTCCATATTCCAGCGGTTGTGGAGTTCCAGCCCGTTCTTCCTGGCAATCTCAGCATTTCCCCGGAATAAGATCGTCTCAGGCTCTAAAATCACATTGCTGCTCACATTGATCAGCCTCAGATAAACACCGCACCGCGAATGTCCGGCTCCCGGCGCCTTCGTATTCACCGTCGCGTTTACAACAGCAAACGCACCGCTGCTCCGTCCCATGCGAATCATCGTATTCAGTTCCGCATACATCGTCTTCTGCAGCTCCAAAAGACTGTCGGCATGGTTATCCAGCTCCTGCATTTCCAGCCCTTCCTCTTCCAGCAGATTTTCAATATCTTTGCTTAACTGTTTGGAACGCTGCAAGCCATATCCTGTATACGTCTCCATTTCCCTGGAAATCTTGTCGGACGTGGTATGCAGCAGACTTTCCAGCGCCTGGGATATTTGCCGTTCCGTATTTCCAAAACCTCCGGTCACAGCCAGGAGCACTGCGCCCATTCCCAGGGCGGCAAAAATCAGGGAAAGCAGATACAGCATCAGCGTTCCCCGAATCGTCACTTTTCTTTCTTTTACCAGGCACAGAAGTTCTTTGCATTCCTTCCATATATGTATCATTGTCCTCACTCGCTTGTCTCTTTCGTCATAGATACGACAAAACTCTCCAACGCCTTCTGCACGGCTTCTTTCTCACCTCCGCCGTCCTGCTGCCAGCCGCCGCGTGCCGCCCGGAGAGCGCTCCGGATATTTTTTTCAAAGGCTGTTTCCAGTTCCAGATACCCGGACAATTGGGGCGCCGTATAAAATTCATAGGATTCCTGTGTCTCCACAAACGCCTCATAAAGACTTTTATATTTGGGGTTCTCCAGGCTTTCTATAGCATCAGGCAGATAATCAAACGCCTCCTCTGTCACCGGCATATATCCTGCGCTGGTGACAAAGCGCACATTATTTTCAGGCTCTGTCAGCCATTTCAGGAAAACTGCCGCCGCCTTTTCTCTCTCCGGTGTAGATTTTACGGTGCAGAAGCCTGCACCGCGCTGCATGACCATCTTCTGCCCATTTTCAAAACAGGGGATTGGCCTGGCGATCACCTCGATGGACTCGGAACAGTTATCCGGATAAGTCACGATGTCTTCATAGTACAGGATGCTTGCCGAGGAAGCTACGCTGACAACGGCGTCCCCCGTCCGCAGGGGTTCCGTGGCATATCCCTCCTGTAGCCACACGCCGCCCTGCACGGCAGCGTCCGCATACGGTTCCCATGCCTGCCGGAACGCATTTCCCCAGGCAATCTCCCCTCCCTCAAAGAAACCTTCTCCTAAAGATTCCACGCCCACCTGAAAATAATTGTAGTGATAATCATGGACAAAGAATGCTTTTCCGTCGCCTTCCACATCCGGCGTCCGGGCGTCTGTCCACAGATAATACTCCTTTGACAGCTCAAACAGCCCCTCCCATGTATTCAACTGTTCCAATCTGGCTCCGGTATCTGCCGCGAACCGGTCAAAAAGAGTCTTATCAATAAACATGATTTCCGTGGATTTTGCCACGGGAAATACCATCAGCCGCCCATTAATTTCACCTTCCCCGATAAATGCCGGGATATAAGCCGCCAATTCCTCCTCCGTAAAATAATCCCTGTAATCCACCAGAATCTCCGGGTCAGGCATAGCCAGAACTGTTTTGGGATAAGAAATAAACAAATCAGGAAGGCCCGAAGCCCCCGGCTCATCATTCGCCGCCCGCAGAACCGCGTCATGGATATTGTTTGTATTCGATACAACGGTGACCTGAAGCTTAATTCCTTCTTCCACACCCACCGTATCATTAAATTCCTCAATCAGATCATTCAGCGGGGAATCTGTCTGCCCGCCGTATACATGCCACACGGTCAGTGTGACGGGCTCTTTCTTTCCGCTTTTTCCGCAGCCTGCCAGACAGATACTTAAAAACATTCCCATACAAATCCGGTAAAGATATCTTCTTTTCTCTTTTATCATTATGATTCAGCCTCCCTTTGCATTATAGAGACCTTTTTTCAGGAAGTCACTATCCAAAAGGACAGTAAAAAGGGGCTGCCAAGCAGCCCCGTACTGATAAGATTCACTCTTCTGCAAGGATGGTGACAAGCTTGCTGTCAATGACAGCGGCGATCAGCTCCTGCTTCGAGGAAAACCCGCATTTTTCTATCATATCATTCATGTTGTATTTCACACCGCTCACCGTAATGCCCAGCTTTTCCGCTATCTTTCTATAACTGTTTCCCCGGATATACATACGGATGATCTGGAACTGCCGGGGAGTGATGCTGTCCGACCATCCGCTTCCGAGTTCTACATTCGGCGATACATCGGGAAAGACATGTTCCCCCGCAAGGGTGCGGAAAATGACGTCTATCAGCGCATCCTCCCCGTGGTCTTTGTACCATAGGCTGTCAGCCCGGCCGCTCCGTGCTCCGGCAAGGATCTCGCAGTCCACCAGCGAAGTAACAATCACAATTTTTATTTCCGGAAACATACGTTTCACTTTTTCAGCGGCGGCAAGCCCCGAATGGCCGTGCAGGGTCTGCACATCCATGAGAATCAGTTCCACCTCGTTATTCCGGCAGAAAAGCCCGGCCATCTCCGAGTCACGTAAGGAACCTGCCACCTGAAAACGCCCGTCTTCCTGAAGCATTCCCTCTAAATACTGGAGCATAATCTTATTGTCTTCTACAAGCAATGTCTTTATCATAGGCTCATCTCCTCCCGAAACAGCTTTAATGTTAACGCAAATGCAGGGGCATGGGACAGAATCATCTCTCCCCCTGCATTTTCCACACGCTTTCGCAGGGTATACAGCCCTCCGCCCTCCGCAATCTTCCCTTTCGGCTTTTCGCCGTCATTCGTCACCGTCACTATATAACCGCCCGCCTCTGCGCGGATTCTGATTTCTACCATGCTTCCATGTGCGTGACGGACACAGTTAGTCACGCACTCCCCCGCCGCGCGGACAATCAGCTCATAAAGCAGAGGCTCCACAGGCAGCATCCCGTCTAATTTAATTTCAACGCCAAGCGCCAGGGCGCGCATCAGGAGCTGGTCATAAGGATCGTCACTCTTCCCGCCTCTTTTTTCTGCCGCCAGTGTCCCCACCGCAACAGACAGGACAGATAGCTGTTTTTCTATGTCCTCCTCCGTGCCTCTCTTCTGTAGGAATCTGCGGATGACATGCAGGCTGGTTCCAATGTCGTCATGCACTTTCATTTTAACCGCCAGATATTCCTGTTCCCGAATGCGGTCCGCCGTGCGTTCATACATTTTCCGCAGCTTTTCATTGACCCTGGCCAGCTCTGCATTGTCTTCTTTCAGACGCGCATTTTCTGCGGCATATTCTGTCATTTCAAGAAAAAACGTTTCTGTATAAGTTTCTCCATCACCCGCCGTAATCTGCGCCTCCTGATAGTACCAGACTTTTCCATCCGGAAAACGGTACCCGCCATCCGCAGTTTTCTTCACGCGCCCCCCGCAGTTTTCCAGCGCCTGGCGCAGCTCCGCCAGGGTCTGAAGATCACGTCCTTCCAGCACATGATAAAGATGGTACATCTGTGCATTGCATAACCGGATGGTACCATATTTCGTAAAATAGCAGATGCCTGCCGGAAGCGTATCCATGGCTTCCTTAATGCTGCCGCGTCCGATTCTTTTCCTTTTTAAGAAAGAAAAACCGCTCATCCTCCGCAGCCCCCTTTCCCCACAGGCAGCGAGAGAAACCAGCCGTCCTCCTCCTTTTCCAGCTCCGCCAGAGGATAGGCGTCCTGCAACATGGAAAGCTCCATATCACCGTCCGCATGGACGGAAAGCCTTATTTCCCCCTCTTCATCCTGGCATAAACTGACCATCAGGTAGGTAAGCGAAGCAAATGCCGTTTCCAGAATATCTTCAAAGAAATCATATGCTGTGATAATCCTGTCCGCCGGAAGCGCGACAACGTCCGTCTGCTTATAAAAATTTGCCTTCGCACACCAAAGCGCCAGATTTTCTTCCGATTCTCTGAGCGCATCCGCCAGCCTGTCAACCGGCAAAACCTGATTCTTTTCGGTCAGGAGAGCCATATCCTTCCGCCTCTTGATATACGTAGCCAGCACTACAATCCGGCAGAGCATCCGCCGTGCCTCCTGCGTCGATTTGTCCATTCCCCGCAGATTGGCTGTCAGGTCTTTGATTTCCCGCAACTGCTTCTGCGTCTGGCTCTGCAACAAGTCATACAGACGGTTCTCCTCCTCCAGCTTACAGCGTGCCGCATCCCGCTCATACTGGATACGAAGCTCCTGGTTTCTCTCCTGAAGCTCCTCCTGTACCGCCTCCAGTTCCTCCTTCAGACAGACAAGAGCGGAAATATCCTCCTGCCAGGCCACATGGCCGCCCCGGATGGGACTGCTTTTTAGCAGCGTATTTCTGTCAAGCCGGAAGGTGCCGCACGCTGCCTTGGCCAGCGTTTCCGGCGGCAGATTCGAATCCGCCGAATGGTACCGTATCCTCCACTGCCCGTCGGTAATCTGCATTTTCGCAGTTGTCGCCTGAAAAAGCTGATCGTAACCGGTGTTGGAACAAATCATGCCGCAGCGGATACAGCTCTCAAAAATAGCCGCAATCAGCAGGCAGCACACCGCCGTAAGGTCCCCGGCGGCCGCATGTAAGAGCGTCCCCTCAGCCACAAAACCAAGCGCATAGAAAATGCCGTATAAAAACAAAAGGAATATGAGGATCAGCGGCATCCGGTAAATTTTTTTGCTGTCCGGAATCCTGCATTTTACCGCAATAATAAGGAACGCCGCCAGCGCGCCAAGCATTTCCCAGGCCAGAGTCAGCCAATAACAGAACGCATAGCGATAATCATGGTCCGACCAGGATTTTCCTGCCGGAAATGTAAATACCCACTGATGGAAGTCATTCGTCAGCACCAGAAAAAGCAGCATGGCGGACGGAAGCCAGAGAATGCCCAGCCATTTCGGCAAACGGTATTTTTCCGGCCTGCCCAGCGACAGCGCCACAAAGATGCTGCACACAGGGATAGACAGCATCGGCACATAGTAAGCGTACCATAAGTGCCGCCGCATAGCGATGTCCGAAGCCGCATGAAACTTTATGGTACGCACGGCCAGCCAGAAGACAATCAGGATAGAAACCGCCACGAGATATCTCCGGACCTGCATCTTCAGAATCCTTTTCCGAATAGAGATTCCCCAGGCACACATAAGGCCAATATAAATCATGCTGCGCAAAATGCCAAACTTCTTTTCAAAAAGATCCATCCTGTCTGCGTATCTGATCACTTCCGCGCAGACGAGCAGCAGCAATACAATAATTCCGATTTGAATATCTGATTTTCGCAGTTTTATCACAGCATTCACCCCCGCTCTGCTTTTCCAAATCAGATTCATATTCAATATAATATCCTGCAAATTTTCTTTACTGAGTTCTTTTATCTTTTGCTCCATGTCCGGTGCATCCCTTCTATCCTTTTCCACAGCATTTTTTGTATTTTTTTCCGCTGCCGCAGGGACACGGTTCATTGGGGTATATCTTCTTTTCTTTCACAATTGGCTTCTGTACCGGCATATAAAAACCATCATAAAATTCTGCCTCTCCCATTGAATCATCAAAAGCCTTAAGCTGCGATTCTATCCATTTTAAATCTTCTTTCCGTTCCAGATGCTCTGCCAAAAGCTTTGCCCGTTCAAACAACAGGCTGTTATATATCGTACAGGGAACACCGATTACTTTTTTCCGTATGAGTCGATATGCCGCTTCTGCCCCCTCCTGTTCCTGTACACACCAGCTAAACGCACTCCAGGCGTCTTCATTGTGCGGCTCTCTTTTCAGCCAATTTCTAAACCACGCCTCGCCCTCCTCTGTTTTTCCTGCCGCATACAGTTCTTTCCCGATTCCGGAACGAAAATTGCTGCCGTCATCAAATGTCCAGTCCAGCATGTCCAGAACTGTATGACAATACTCAAGTCTCTTTTCGTGTTCGCCTGAATTGCCAAGCTCCATTTCAAAATCCTGGAGCCACTCATCCACCGGATATTGATAATCCTGCTCCTCCATCAGCTCACTGACACTGTATTTCTCTTTTTCCCGTCCGGCAATCCTCTGAAAGATTTCCCATGCCCTCCACCAGTTTTCCAGCAGGGCCTCCTGATTCTGAGCCCTCATGGCTTCATATCCACGTTCCACAAGTTCGTCCCACTCTTCCCACTCTGTCGTAATTGAATGGGTATCCTCAAAGTCTATGCTCTGCTGAACCATTTCTTCTAAAGCAATTCCGTATCTTTTTTCATCATAAGGCTGATTTTCTTTCAGCGCATCATAGATCTCCGTAAGTACAACCGCGCCAATCTTTTCCTTCGCTTCTCCTGTGGAATATCCCGCATCCAGCAATTTCCGGTATGCCTCATTTGCTGCCAGCGGATTATTATCCTTTAACTGATTTTCTACAACTTCCAATATTGTTTTCTTCAATCGTATATTTGCCATTATCCTTTTCTCCCAAAATATTACTATTGTCTGTTTCGTAACTTATCCTTAATCCAAAGATCAAAAAACAACTGAATTTCCCTCAGCAACTTTCAGCTTTCTTTTAATGGGAAATCTGTTCCCTAAAGTTCTTTTTTCAATTCCGCCAGTTTTTTTACAACCTCACAGAAATCTTCCTTCACACTCTCATACCTGGAAGGATCCCGCAGAATTGCCGAGGGATGGTAAGTCGCAGTCAACGCATAGTTTTTCCGATATGTCCAGGCACCATGCTGTCTCGTGATTTTAAAATCAGGAGAAATAATGCGCTGCGCCGCGATGCGGCCAAGACAGACAATGACTTTCGGCCTCAGGAGAAACATCTCATATTTCAGGTATGGGATACAAGCTTCTTTTTCCTCTTCTTTTGGATCACGGTTTCCAGGTGGATGGCATTTTAAAATATTGGTAATATAAATTTCCTCCCTCTTTAACCCACAATTCCGCAAAAGCTCATCCAGCAGTTCGCCGGAACGCCCGACAAACGGAATCCCCTGCTGATCTTCCTCTCTTCCCGGCGCTTCGGCAATCAGCATAAGATCCGCCCGATGGTCTCCGCGTCCCACAACCGGACGCATTCTGGTCCGGCTCAACGGGCAGTGCGTACAGGCTGCGACATGCCGTTCAATATCCTCCCATGTATACTGCATATGATCTCCTTTACCAAATAAATTTTAACGATATTATACACACAAACGCTGATTAAAGCAAAGGTTTCCTTACGGCTGCCCCGCGGCGATCAATTTTCCTTCCATCCCGGCGTGTTCCTTCACTAGAATTTACTTTTTCAAGCCATTTTCATGGCAAAAAATATGCGGCTTTTTTGCCATGAAAATGGCTTAAAACCGCATGTTTCCAGAATCATCTACAGCATTTTTTAATTCTTCAAGTCTACGAAAAAACATTTCTTTCCATTCTATCTTATCTTCAAAAAGTTCTCCATCTATATCTTTAATCTGATGCAGCCCGATATTTCTGACTGCCTCAATCGCCGCTTCCCGCTGCGTTTTTTTCTCAGGATAAACTGTTTGACAGTTTGCTCCATCTATCGTGTCATAACTTCCAAAACTCTGATTAAGATCCATAATCGGGTATAGCGAAATATATTTATTCGTCTGATTATCAACCAAAAGTCCCCAGTTTTCCGGATGACGATCTATGTTACCAACCAGATAATCAAGTATATTCATTCCATAGTACGTCTCTTTATCTATCCTCAAACACTCATCCAATACAGCCAGGTCATGATTTTGCGCGTATATTTCAAACGCCATCTTTGACACGATAGAATACTGCTTGGAGGTTATCATTTTACTCTGAGTTACTTTTTGCCCATCATAAAAGCCTTCCTCATATTTCACCTGTTTAAAGTCAAAGCATTGGCATAATCTACTTGCTAAGAGTTCCTTTTGAACAGCATCATCACCACCATCTTTTAATAAAATAAAATCTTTTCCCCTTCTAATCCAGGCTTTTGGAAAGCAGCCTTTTGTGGATAAATCCGGTGCTAGCTCCTGATTCGTAACTGTCATCGGCTTTCCTCGCAAAGAAAGCTCTACCACCGCCTCATTTAATGAATTATCATATAAATTTATCTTTTCATAGGAAATATCTTCATCACTCTTTTTTACCCAATAAATATCTGTCAGGGATACACAGTGATATGATAATGATATTTTAGCACGATCCCGGTCTGTCATTGCCTGTGCCATTCCGATGCTGTTTAAAATTTCTTTTGCATATTTTCTGTCCAGAGACAACACCCGCGAGGCACACCAATGATAAAAATTATTCATATTATTAATCAACGTATCAAAATCGCACTCTTCCTCCAAATAAAGGTCATATGGAATAAACCTTTCATTCAGAACAGTGGCCTTTCCACGAGTATCAATCTCTGCCACTTTTTTTTCACCATGCATGATATCATAACATATCATATCATTTTTTTGTTTTTCTCCCGGAGTATTATCATTTAGTTCAAATTTTATCTGCTTCAGCAAACCATTTTCCACATTATCACCCGTCATTCACTATACAAAGTATATTCTACTTTACGTGTCTTTGCTTTATTTTTCTTGCTTCCCTGCAAATATGCCCAAAACATAAAATATATTTTTTTTCCATCAATGATTGCAATTTGCGCAGGAGCCGTCAGCCCTGTGCCCTGCGACGCAAAATTAATGCACGTTATCTTAAGATGATTTTCCAAAAAATCTGTTTCGATTCTCTGCTTCTGAGAAATATCTTCGACAAAATTAATAGTTAAAACCAATTTAAAAAAATTTCCCGCGTCAATATTTAATGTAAAATCACTATTCTCACCAAATAAAAACACAGTTCCGTGACTAATAATTTCCCGATTCTGAGAGCTTAATTTTACTTGCATTTCTTTCACCTCTCACCCAAAGTTGCTTACATTGTACCATGTTATTATTTTACAAACAAGGCAATTTCCCTATTTTACACTGGTAAACTGTCCCTCACACACAGCGCCCCATACCCCACCTGCGGGTTCGGATACTCCGTAAATCCCGGCAAAGGTCTCGCCCCCCGCCTTAAGTATGCCTTCACCTTCTCCCCATACGGTGCTGTCAAGTAAGTACTAATAATTTTTTATACTTTTTTAGATTTCTTTATTTTTTCTTTAAAATCAACTCAAAACATCTTGGTCTTTCTCTATAGCATTCCCATAATTATTAACTTGGTCAGTGACTAAGCTGCTATTCCTTTAATGCAATCTCTAACAGTTCTGCCGCAACCTGTTTAGACTTGATTCGCATCAAATTATCCCATGCATCTTCTTTGCCTAGCAAATTCATTCCTCCATGCCACACAAGTTCATCGTCTATAATAGCAAAGTGTTCTATTACCTCTTCCTTTACAATGACTTGAATGCCACTTTCCTGCATTTTTTGAATTAATCTTTGGCAAAACTCCGGACTTCCATAAGATATGTTCTGTGGTTCTATCGTTATGACCGTTACCGTTATTCCGGCTTCTTGTCTTGCCTTTACAAGATAAGAAAAACGCTCTGTCTTATTCTGTGTAAGTTCTGGGCTGGACACAATAATTTTCTTTTCTGCCTCAACAATATCCCTCTCAAATACATCCATATAATTTCCTGAATCATAAATCGAATTTACTGTCTGTTTCGAAATATTACGATTTGTTATCAATTGAAATCCAGTTCGTTTATAGGTACGCAGCCTTTTCGAATACATATTGTCAAAGACCCGGATATGAGAATCTACATAATCATATACTCAACATCCTTTTTACCCTTATAATCACGATTCAATCTTCCAATATACTGCTCAAGTCTGCCTGCAAAGGAAACAGGCGAAGCCAGCATCAGAGTATCCAGCCTCGGATAATCGAACCCTTCCCCTATTTTCTGACCTGTTGCTACCAAAATCAGACTTTGCTCCCTGGTTACCTCTTTTAGTTTTCTCCTGACTTCTGAATTTTCTTTATCACTGTTATCCCCATATAAGATAAACACATAATCTGCATCTTTCTGCAGATTGTCGTACAAATATTTTGCCTGCTCTTTGTACCTTGTCAGAATCACAGGTGTCCTTCCTTCTTTCACACAAGCCCGTGTATCTTCAAGAATCATTTCATTTCTGACAGAATTTGTGCTGATCAGAGCATACGCTCCGTTAATATCATTTCTGTTTTCATTTATGTCAAGCACCCTTGTATATCGCGGATATACATAGTGACCGATTCCCTGATCAATTGCCCGTTCTTTTGCAGTATAACTGTGCCTAATTGGTCCCAAAAGCATATGAATAATTTTCTCCAGATTATCTCCTCTTTTGGGTGTTGCCGTTACACCATAAATATATCTGGCATTCACCTTCTGCATCACTTCGATGAATGTATTGGAACCGCAGTGATGGCACTCATCCATCAGAACCATGCCGTAAGAATTAATAAAATTATTGAATTTTCCTTTACTATACATAGAACCGACCATGGCCACATCAATAATACCAGTCAAAGTATTTTTACCACCATGTAAAATACCAATGACGCTATCCCTCCGTTTTTCCCTTCCACTTTTCGTTTTGTAAACCGGAAGTTCTTCGTCTATGCTTAAAAATTTATTTAATTCGTCTACCCACTGTTCCAACAAATCTTTACTTTGAAGCAAAATAAGTGTATTTACTTTTCTCTCAGCAATGAGATAGCTGCAGATTACTGTTTTGCCAAATGCAGTAGCTGCACTGAGAACTCCATGATCAAATGTAAGCAAATGCTGTGCTGCCAGATCCTGCTGCGTCTTCAAATCTCCGTTAAAGGAAACTCTTATCGGCCTTCCTTTTTCTCTATGATCAACAATCTCATACTCAATACCCGCTTCTTTGCAGGAAGTAAGCAGGTTATCACGAAGACCTCTTGGAATGCAGATATAACCATCCATGTCTTTTCCCATATATACAGCACTGAAATTATAATAATTAGAATATCCAAGCCTTTTATTTTTATAAAATACAGGATTGTCAAAGGCAGCCATACTTCGGATCTGATTTTGCAAACGCGGCATCAAATTTAATGTATCAACATATACTCCATTCCCGAGAACTATATGTATTTTCCCTACAACATCTGATTTTACAAATCCCTCTATTTTCTTCCAGGGCTTTGAACGATTCCCGGAAATGGACGGAACCAGCGTTCCCTTTTCTCTGGCAAGCTCTGCCTGCCATTTGCCCATATATTGTTCCACATCTTCGTTTGACAGTTTTTCAGTATGATTGAATAAAATGTCCCATTGATCCGGATAAGCATTCCAATGTTTATCAACACAAGCACTGTTCCCACTTTTCAGTGCCTGTCCCTGTAATGGTAGCGCAATCAGATTTCCTATACTGCTTGCAACATCCTGTGACGGGTACATCCGATCATAATAATGAAAAGATTTCAGATTAATCGAAGATGAGCCTTTATCCAACAGTAGAAAGCCAAAATTTCTCGCAAGAGATGCTGATATCGGTTTTTTAAAAAATATCCATACATGTGCGCCTCTGCCTGATCTTGATCTTTCTACTAACGGTGTTATGCCATTTCTTTCACAAATAGATCTCAACGCATCAACCTCTTCATGCCATTCATCCGTAACATTGGCAAAATCTGTCTTTTCAGCACCTTTCTCATGATTATCAAAATCAAAAACAATGAACCGGCACGTACCATTGGGAAATAGTGGATACCCCCCTAATACATCTGCACCATCTTCCCTATACCCAAGAAGGTGCTCTATGATCTTCTTAGGCTTAAGTTCTGTCCAGCTCCTATGCTCACAGGCTTCGCAATTAATTTTTTCACCATGCTGTTTCGGGCATATCCTATCATTCCATCTATGATCACACTGTGGAAAATACCCTCCTTTTGTACCTCTTTTGGCATATACATCCGTTCTCCCCCAAAACATTGCAAAAAATCTATTTGCCAGTTTCTCCGTAATATATTTACTTTGGATACGTCCTCCCTGGTCAGGATCGTACTCTTCAATACTTTCTATTTTTTCTTCAAATACATTTTCTGACTCATAAATAATATCCTCCTTATCTAACAGTTTCTTCAATCTTCTGTTTTCATCCTGAAGGCTTCGCACTAACTTTCGAAGTGAATCTAAATCATAGGCTTCTACATTCATATATTCATCGCTTTCTCTTGAAAAATTATTGACGGCTTCCCTTACCAACTCTCCCTAAATCAATCAACCATTTTCCTTTCTTGGTAGCTCCCACTCGCACAAGAATCCCCCTGTTTTTCAATTTGTTCATGACATATCTGATTCCGTTTTTTGACATTCCTATAATCTCTGCCATTTTATCCTGTGTAATTTCAGGGTTCTTCAATATAAGTTTCACTACCTTTTTCTCTGTATCCGATAAATCAGAGAATAAATCATCCTCTATTTTTTCTATGCCAGTTTCTATGCCAGTCATTTCACTTTCTGTGCCCGTATTCGCTATTTTTGTGCCAGTCTCTATAAATCTATCCGTATTTTCTATGCCAGTTTCTACATTTGACCGATAAAAAATCACCCGAAACGCATCACCCATGTCAACAAACTCTGGTTCTCGAACTCCATATTCTCTACACCCTCGAATCATTCTCTGAAGACCTGTTCCCCACTGTTCAATAATACCCATCCGGCTAAATAACTCTGCAATACAAACATTACGAATCTTTGAACGTCCTGCTATAGCCTGCTCCACTGTCAACCCTCCATACAGCATACCTGGAGAAGTTATCTCCACTCTGTTATCATAGATTGCAATCTGAACACAGGAATGTTCCAGATAGCATCTATGACAGACCGAATTGATAATTGCCTCCCGAATACTTTCAGGCGGTAATTCATATTTGTCTTTTCGGACAATCCCATCAATCGTTGCACCAAGGTTAATATGCTTTAATACAAACTGGTATGCTTCCTCAATCTGATTATAAATTGATCCGGCAAATTCCCGCTTGTCAACAAATATTGCTCTGTCTTCCCCTTTAAACAATGCACACTGTATTTTAGCAAATCGAAAAGTATTATTTGTACAAAGTATAAAGGCATTTGTTGGCAGATAGTTTTTACCACTTTTCTTCAAAAGTCCCCAATTTTCCAGATTAGTAACCGCTATCTTCCTTACTTTACTTATTGGCAATCCCCTTGATTCAGCAATATATTTTTGAATATCATTGCATAATTTTAAAGCCTGCTTTTCATCGTAGTCTATTTCAACATTAACAATTTCATCATACGATTTGCCCGCTCCCTGATATTGCAAATCCTTTAATATTGCCTCATCCACCGGTCTGCTGGTTCCTGCTACCCGAATATAGGTTCCATTCTCTTTTCCCATACTTCGTATATAATATGGCCTGTTCTGTCCCGGATATATTTCTATCTGAACAATACACTTTCCCTTTATTGTCTGGAAAGTAACATCTGGAACAATTTGAGGAGCACACATATCCGAAACTGCATTGGCAATCTTGTCCATAATCTGAAATACAGCGCTTGGTTCAACTCCAACAATATTTCTCGTGTCATCATCTACTCCAATTATTATTTTTCCACCTGATGTATTAGCATAAGCAACGATTGTCTTCATATATTTTTTACTATCATCTGGAAGTTTTCTTTTAAATTCTACATTTTTTGATTCACCGCTTTTTATTTCTTCAAGTGTCATATTATTCCCCCTTATTCACATAAAATATCCTATATGAGTTTTTCAAGAAACTCCGCCATTGGGTGACTTTCCTTTTCATTTCTCTTCTCTACGATACAGTTAATCTCTTTCAATGATATGTAATTGCCCAAATTCCAAATTTCTATATTCATCAAATATACAATTTTTTCCAAAGCTTCTCCCTGTTCAAGTAAATACCTGACGAGAGAACCACGTATATTAGCTGGTGTCAAGGATTTATAATATGCATCATCAGGATCAATTTTGGTAAGCTTGCTAAACACATCATTAATTACATCTTCACGGATTGGTTCTTCGCCGTTATCCTTGGTACGATAAAAAACATAATCCCCACTTACACCAAGAGCTCTCAATCTTTGTAAAGCCCTTATGAGTTCCTCTGGCATACGTATCTCTTTTTCTTCCAGTTTTAATTTATCCTTTATACTCCCGTCGTTATTCCAACTGAAATTTTCTTTCCATTTTAGAAAACGTAATTTTCTCCGTTCCAAGCCGAAAGATAATTCCATCAGGAACATCGCAATATCTCTTTCTTTATTTTTCCCAGTATCCAAATATTGTATAGCTTTTTTCAATTTATCCGATTGATCTGAAACAAAAACATTCCTCCGTTCATCCTGCTTTAAAGCTTTGGTAAACCCCTCCAACATTGCTTTTGTACTGATGTCAAAAGTTCCCTTCATAGACATGCAACACATAAAATCTTTAATATAGAAAAACGCACTTTTTAATGTATTCTCTTTCCTTAATTTTGTCTTTTTCTCTATGTAAGAATAAAAATCGGTCAATTCTATTGTATCATAGACATTATCTGTCTCATTTTTTAAATACCACTTCCCCATATCTACCGAACAGTATTTTAGAAACCTTTTTAACGCCGATGAATAAGCCGGCCAGCTTTTTTCGCTCCCTTTATAATAACAATTTCTATATCCCGCAATATCCCTAAAATAATATATGTTTGGCTCAACGCCTAATATATTATCATAAGAAAGAAAATCAAAATACTCTTGATCCGAATTTTTACCGTAAATAATCTCTAAAACTGTCTTTTTCGTTTGAAAATCTGATTGCCCTTTACCAATATTATTGTTAAACAACCAAATCCCTTTAGGACTTATTACCATCCCCCATTCAATAGTACTATTTTTTACTCCTTCTTCTGTATAATCTCTGAACAAACGGTTTACAACACTTCTCTCATCTACTTCAGCAAGCGTTATTTTGATTTTTAGCCTTTTATCTATTATATATACTTGTTGTTCAACATTCCTATCCATAGTTAAAGCGTGATCGTATCCTAATTTCTTCTGAAAAATCTCCTCAAACACGCATTGACGAAACTCTTCTATGGCACTCTCTCTTTCTGCACTTAAAAATTTTCTTGATTCCGCTTCTATTCGTTTCAATTCATTTGTATTGTTTCGCATATTTGCACCCTTCTTTTTCATAATGATATTAGCATACCATATATGGCAGAAAAATTAAATACATGAAATAATATTTTATATGGTTTTAAGTGAATAATAATGCCATTACTCTAATTATCATGTAATAAACACTTTATCCAACATATGAGTGACGAATAAAGTGTTTATTGAATCAAAGATCTCTCAATTCTATCCCGGCAGACTGTCCCTGACACACAGCGCTCCATACCCCACCTGCGGGTTCGGATACTCCGTAAATCCCGGCAAAGGTCTCGCCCCCCGCCTTAAGTACGCCTTCACCTTCTCCCCGTACAGAAACGCATCATTCCCATTCACGATCCCCCACTGCATCAGCATCGCCGCCGCCCCCGTGACAAAAGGCACCGCAAAGGAAGTTCCCGTTCTGGCCTGATACCCACCTCCGGGCGCTGCCGTCATAATATCCACCCCCGGAGCCACCAGATCCGGTTTCACGAAATATGCAGTTCTGGTATATCCCCGTCCGGAAAAAGGGGCATACGTCATCAGACGGGAATTATATGCCCCTACTGAAATAAGTTTTCTTGCGCTGGATGGAAGGGTAAGCGTCGTATCCGGCGTAGGCTCATAGAAACGGCTTCCAATATTCAGGCTTCCCTCCGATGGAAGCCACATATTGTAACGTCCATCCACGATTCTTCGGGGAATCAGGCGCAGACGCCAGATTCCGCTGTCTATAAAATCATGCGCCGGAAGAAAATCCAGATAAATTTCCTGTGCCACGCTGTAGGGACTGGGCTTTCCGTAATAGACCAGAATCTCCGTTTCTCCCGACCGATACCGCTGCGGCCCCAGCGTTTCCCGCAAAGGCCCTATGTTTTCCCCGGACGGTGAAACCAGAAGAACCTCTATTTCATCCACATACGATTTCCAGAACTGGATATTAAAAGAAGTCTCTCCCGGCGCTATCCCTACCTGCACCTCCCGCACTTCATCCCCGTTCATCCTTCCTGCGGTATGTCCTGCCGCCGCCCCTTCATTCCCCGTGCCTGCCACAATCGTCGTTTTCCAGACATTCGACATACTATCCAGATAAGTCTCGAAAAGGCTGGTTCCGTCATGCGCGCCGTAGACCGTGCCAAAACTCAGATTTATAACGACGGGCTTTTGAAATTCCAGCGCCTTTCGAATTACATAATCAACCCCCTGCATCAATTCCGTCGTTCTTGGAAAAGCATTTTCCCTCTGCAATCCCATCTTCACCACCAGAATATCACTTTTGGGCGCCATACCCCGGTACTGTCCATTCGACGCCCTTCCGTTTCCCGCAGCGATCCCCAAAACCCCCGTTCCATGTCCGTTCAGGTCTCTGGAAGGCACGATCTGGTATCTTTCCTGCGCCGTCGGCGCTTTCAGCGCTTCATCAATCTGCTCTCTTGTAAACTCCGCGCCCATGCGAAATCCCTCTGGCGGAGTTCCTGCGGCTGTCTGATCCCATAACGCCAGAATCCTCGTACTTCCATCCTCATTCCTGAAATCCGGATGTGCATAATCCACCCCGGAATCCAGTACTGCCACGATGACATCCTGTCCCAGAAGATCATACTGTGCCGTCTGAAGAGCGCTGACACAGGAAACAGATTTTCCCTGATTCACGGCGAAAATCAGTCTTTTCGGTTTTTCCACATACTCGATCTCCGGCTGGTCTGTCAGCGCATCGATCCGATCCTCCGGCAATTGGATAATCGCATAGTTATTCGTAAGCTCTGTGATCTGCACCTCCTCATCCTCCAGCCGCAGAATATCCCCGTGATATTTCACGATGATCTCCCATTTTCGGGTTTCCTCGTCAAACCCCACCAGCAGCTCCGGTGATTTTTCCCGCTCCTCCAACGTTGCATCCAGGGCAAGATTTAAAAGGTTTTCTATTTTCTGGTCATCTGCCATCTATTCTCTCTCTTCTTTTTTGTCTTCTTTCCAAAATATGCAGGGGCAGGTAAAACACATACCTGCCCCTGCATTTTCTGAAATTTTCGCTGAAAATATGCCCGGATTTATTTTACCGTCACCCTTACTTTCGCCTTTACGCCGTTTTCAGCCATGACATAAATCGTACACCTTCCTCTGGAAACCGCTTTGATCTTTCCTTTGCCCGTTACGGTTGCGATCTTCTTGTCGGAGGACCAGAACCGTACGCCCTTTCCTGCGGCGGACACGTGCATGATCGGACTCTTCCCCTTCTTTTCCATAAGAAGTTTCGTCTTGATCTTTGCCTTTTTTCCTTTTTTCAGGATGTAACTCTTCTTCACCCTGATTTTCTTTATATTCGTCAGATTCTTGTTGTTTTTCCCCGCATAATGGAGCGAATAGCTGACTGCGGTATACTTTTTCTTTCCGCCTTCCATGCGGTACGGTTTTATGATTGCCTTATAATCCTTTGCCGATTTCAGCTTCTTTCCGGATACCTTTCGAATCTTCACCCGGGTTTTCTCTGCGCCTTTTACCGTAGCGGTCGGCTTCTTTGGATACTTCTTATTACAATCGGCAACGAACACATCATAGCCATCCGCAATCGAAACCCCACCCCATTGAATCGTAATCTGACTGCCCTTCCATGTCATCCTTAACCCGGCATTCAGCCGATTGACCATTTCCAGAGGCAGTCCTCCATCCCGGATTGTGAAAGTTCCATTCTGGCAGGTAACCTGATAATTTGATCCTGCTTCTGCCCCGACCTGGATGGTATAGCGGCCCGGATTTTCTCCATCCTGGCGCTTCAAATCTGCCTTAATCACATCACCGGAAACCAGACCGCTCACCTGATAAGTGAGCTCTGGATCTTCATACCCGTAACTTTTGCTTACGTTATCCGCAGAAACGGTCAATGGACGCGGTAAGATCTGATAGGTTCCCAGGGCGGTTCCTGTATATGCCCCTTTTCCGACAACCGTAATCTTCGCTGTTCCTGCATTCCGGTTATCATGGTAAGTGATGTCATAGTCATCCGCTGTTAAAACCGTGCCTTTCACCGTTACCACCACCTGCGTGGGAATCTGTTCCTCTCCATTGTAGAGGAAGGTCTCATTTCCTGAAACCGTCACCTCAGCCTTTTCAAGTAAAACCGCCGTCTCCGCTGCAATGCCTGCTTTGATCTCCGCCTGAACATTTTTGATAACAACCGTATACGAATGGTCTGCATTTTCTATCACGGTAATCACAGACTTTTTATCCCCGATCTGTATTTCCTGTTCTTCTCCGGACGGGACATTCAGGCAATCCACACCGTATATCTCCAGTTTTTTGAATACTGCATCTTCCTCTGACGGGCTGATGGTAAAGGTCAGGGTTCCATCCTCCCGGATTTCCTCACCGGCCGCCGTATCCGCAGGCGTCCTTTCTACATCTTTCACGGTATAAACATCCGTTGTGACAGGAACCTCGTATCCCTTATATGGTTTAAACGACACCCTCACCTCTGTGTTCTGGAAAAGGTTAGGAATTACCAGTTCATTGGAGACATTGTCTTTCACCAGCTCTCCATTGACTCTCCATTCCGCCGTCATATTTCCGTCGTCCGGAACAGCCTGAAAACTTAAAGCGCTGCCTCCAACTTTTTGCATCACTACATCCGAAGTCATGGATTCGCCGTTTGCCCTGCCTTCTACGACGCCGCCGTTTCCGTCTACGCCAAAGCTTACGTCATAATAGACGGCTTTTGTAAAGACTGCTTTAACGGTAATATCCTCCTGGAAATCCTTTCCGGCAACCATCGTAAAACTTGCTCCATAAGTGGTTTCCTGTCCGTTGATCAGCCATCCGCCAAAGCTCCAGTAAGGCTCCGGAACGGCCTCAAAGGTTACCTCCGTCCCTTCCTCTGCCGCTGTCACATCAAGACCGTCCGCCGTCGCCCGGATTGCTCCGTTTTCTGTATTCTCAAGCACAATCGCATACGCTTCTTTTTGCTGCTTCACCTCAAATTTTGCCACATAGGAAACATCTTTTTCTGCGACGAAGGTATATGCCGTCTCGCTGCTTACCTTTTCCTCTCCGAGATACCATCCGTCAAATACAAAACCAGGTGTTATTTCCGCCCTTAAAGTCACATCATCGCCATAACGGATGACCTCCGGCAGCGCCTCAACCGTTCCTGCATTCTCATTTTCCGCAACTGCCGTTACATGAATTGGCACGCCCTGAAGAATGGCCGTGATTCTCGTATCTACACGAGCCGTATTTTCGTATACAAACTCATTTCCTGCCGCATCCGGGACTTCTTTCCCATTGACCGTCCATTGCTTCACTTCATAATTTTCATCCGGCAATACACGGAATGTCACTGCACCATTTACCGCCGCACCGGAGAAAATTTCCGTACCGGCTGCAAATGCAGAAATCGTTCCCTTCTCTTCTCCGTTAAAAGTCGGGTCTGTAAAAGTAATCACAGGTGCGGAAGCGCCGAATTTCACGGTCAGATTTATCGTCTGCCCAAGCGCCGCAAGCTGTTCTGCCGGTAACAGGATTGTTCCGTCCTGCTGCAACTCATAATGATCTCCATTTACCAGACACTCCGTCACTCTGTATTCTGCCTGCTCCGGCGCCGGGGTAAAGATGGCTTCCCCGCCTTCATAGACCGTGATCTC
>CALCMD010000004.1 GCA_937965795.1 uncultured Lachnospiraceae bacterium
GAGGCAATGGCGTCGCTGAAAGAAAAAGAAGAACCGCCGACGCCGCCGGAGAAAGAGCCGACGGTAAAACCGTCCGGGGATAAACCGAAAAAGGATGACGTCATAAAAACATCCAGCGGACGCTATCAGGTCGTAGATTCGGAGAAAAAGACGGCAAAACTGGTAGGTGTAAAGAACAGAAAAGCCAAAAAGATGAATGTTCCTTCAACGGTAAAATTAAAAGGAATTACCTATAAAGTAACAGGAGTCGGTGAAAAGGTTATGAAGGGCAATAAAAAACTGGAGAAAATCATCCTCGGAAAGAATGTTGCCGTGATTGAGAAACAAGCATTTGCCGGTTGTAGAAATCTGAAAAGCATACAGCTCAAGGGGAAAGCGCTGAAAACAATCCGAAACGGTGCGTTTCAGAAAACCGCTTCCAGGATGGTGGTAAGTGCGAAAAAGATGAGCAGAAAGCAGAAGCTTCTGCTGAAGAAAAAGATGAGAAAGGCAGGCATGAGCAAAAAAGGAAAAGTAAAATAAGCGATCAAAAGAGGGAGGCGCACTGGCTGACAGTGCGCCCTTCCGTTTCATAGAGAGCCGGTTTGACAATCGAAAGTCCATATGCTATAGTGAAAAAGATATTTTTCTTGCCACCGGGTAAGGGCGTTTTGCGCTGAATTTCGTATCGTTAGGTCTTTGCAGATACGAAGTCCGGCGTTTTTTACTTACAGGGAAGGTTTTCTTATGAGAAAAAGCGATGGGAGGACTTTATGAAAACAAACGCATATGGAAGAGAATTTATAAAATATACATCACTGAACATCCTGGGAATGCTGGGACTCTCCTGTTATATTCTTGCAGATACCTTTTTCGTGTCCGAAGGGGTGGGGCTGAACGGTCTGGCGGCTTTGAATCTTGCGATTCCCGTTTACAGCTTTACACATGGAACAGGGCTGATGCTTGGGATGGGCGGTGCGACGAGATATTCTATTCTGAAAAGCCAGGGGAAAGAAGAGGGTGCGGACAGAACTTTTACGAATACGGTGGAACTGACGCTTGCTTTTGGGGTGTTCTTTGCCCTGACGGGCATTTTTTGTTCGGAAGCCGTGACTGCGATGATGGGGGCGGATGCGCAGGTTTTTGAGATGACAAAAACCTACCTGCACATCTTACTGCTGTTTGCGCCCATTTTCCTGTTTAATGATGTGATGATCTGCTTTGTACGAAACGACGGCAATCCGGCGCTGGCGATGACCGGAATGCTGGTGGGCAGTTTCGCGAATATTTTTCTGGATTATTTTTTCATTTTTCCGCTGAAAATGGGGATTTTCGGGGCGGTACTGGCTACGGGCTTTGCGCCTGCGATCAGCCTGTTAATTTTATCGCGCCATCTGATCAAAAGAAGGAACGGCTTTCATCTGGTAAAAATGAGGCCGAAGCTGTCTTTGACGAAGCAGGCGGTGCCTTTAGGGATCCCGTCTTTGATTGCAGAGCTTTCATCAGGCATTGTTATGATTGTATTCAATGCGATTCTTCTGCGTCTTCAGGGAAACGTCGGAGTTGCCGCCTATGGGGTGGTTGCAAACCTGTCGCTTGTGGTGGTGGCGATTTTTAACGGGATGGCGCAGGGAATCCAGCCGCTGGTCAGCAGGGCATACGGGGCTCGGGATATGGGAAACAGCAGGCGGGTGCTGCGATATGCGCTTTTTACGATGCTTGGGATTGCCGCTGCGGTTTATCTATCGGTTTTTTCCCTTGCAGGCCCGATTACCAGTGTGTTTAACAGCGAGAACAACCAGCAGTTACAGGGGATAGCAGAAACAGGGCTGAAACTGTATTTCACGGCGGTTCCCTTCGTGGGATTTAACATTCTTCTATCCGTATTTTTTACTTCCACGGAAAAAGCGGCGCCTGCTCATATCATTTCCCTGCTGCGGGGATTGTTCGTGATTATTCCGATGGCATTTTTTCTGTCCGCAGAATGGGGCGTGAATGGCGTCTGGCTGGCCTTTCCCGCCACGGAGATGATCGTTTCTGCCGCAGGGATGGGAATGTATGCCGGATGGTTGAAACGGAGGAAGAGATAAGGGAGGCTTGTGTTGACAATTCTATCAGGAAAAGGATAGAATAAGGGCATGAGCAGGTTATAAAAATGGAGGCGTGATATGAGAAAATGCAGTAAAATGGCAGTCATTCTTTTTCTTTCGTTATTCATGGCGGGATGCCAGAAAAGAGAGGCAGAACCCACGAACGTGGAAGTGGGAATGAATGCCGTTGAAAATGGGGATTACCGTGCGGCGCTTACGAGCTTTGACGCGGCGGTCGCCGGGGGAGAAGATCTGATCCGGGCTTACCGGGGAGCGGGAATGGCATATATGGGGCTGGGAGAATACGATCAGGCGGTGCGGATGTTTGACGCGGCGCTTCAGGAGACGGATGGGCGTATGGAGCAGACCAGAAAGGACATTCTGTATTATAAGGCATCAGCCCTCTACCGGCAGCAGGATTATGACGGGACGATTGCTGTGTGTGCGGAAATTCTGGAGATGGAGAAGGAAGGGGACGCCCTCTACCTCACGGGAACGTGTTATCTGGAGAAAGGAGAGGAAAAGGCGGCGCAGGCGAACTTTGACGCTGCGGTGCAGGCATCGCCAGAGGACTATGACCTTTACCTGAATATTTATGAGAGCTATAAGGAAAAAAAGCTTTCTGCAAAAGGGGACGAGTATCTTCAGCAGGCGCTTCAGATTGAGAGCGGCGAAAAAAAAGACGCCTATAACAAGGCGAAGATTTACTATGATCTGGAAAATTATGAAGAGGCACAGGAGCAGCTTACAGAGCTTGTAGGAGAAAAGGATGCGGATGCGCTTCTTCTTATGGGAAAGATCACACTGGCGCTGGAGGACTTCGTGCGGTCAGAAGGGTTATACCGGCAGTATCTTGCAGAGGTCGGGGAGAATGTGGAAGCGTACAATGGAATCGTTCTGGCGCAGCTTGCACAGAAGGAGTATGATGCGGCTCTTGCAACGATCGCCGAAGGGCTGAAGCTGGAGGAAACGCAGGGAAAGCAGGAACTGTATTATAATGAAATTGTTGCTTATGAGTATAAGAATGACTTTGCTACGGCAAAAATAAAGGCAGAAGCATATGTGTCGAAATATCCTACGGACGAAATGGGACAGAAAGAGTATGAATTTCTGAAAAGCCGCTAGGAAGAAAGAGAGTGTTCATGGAACTATTTGAATTAAAGGAGATTGAGGAGCGGGTGATTCTGGTGGGCGTTCAGGAGAACAACGGGGACGACACCGAAGAATCGCTTCATGAGCTTGAGGAGCTGGCTTCTACCGCAGGGGCGGTAACCGTAGGAATGCTGATTCAGAACCGGGAGGCGGTTCATCCAGGAACCTACATTGGAAAAGGAAAAATCGAGGAGCTGCGGATACTGGCGGAGGAGCTGGGGGCCACGGGCATTATCTGCGACGATGAATTGTCTCCGGTACAGCTTCGGAATCTGGAGCAGGAGCTGGATATTAAGGTCATGGACCGGACCCTGATTATTCTGGATATCTTTGCGGGAAGGGCAAGCACCAGCGAGGGGAAAATACAGGTGGAGCTTGCCCAGCTCAAATATCGTCAGGCAAGGCTGGTAGGACTGCGGGATTCCCTGTCCAGGCTTGGCGGAGGGATCGGCACCAGGGGGCCGGGAGAGAAGAAGCTGGAGATGGACAGACGTTTGATCAAAGACCGCATCGCCCAGTTGAACCGTGAGCTTGCAGAAGTAAAAAGGCACAGGGAGGTGACGAGGGCAAAGCGCAGTAAAAAGAAAACTCCCGTGGCAGCCATTGTGGGCTACACCAATGCGGGAAAATCTACGCTTTTAAATACCCTGACGAATGCAGGGGTCTTACAGGAGGACAAGCTGTTCGCCACACTGGACCCTACCACGCGTCTGCTGGAGCTTACCGGGGGAGCGGGGATTCTTCTGACGGATACGGTGGGATTTATCCGAAAGCTGCCGCATCATCTGATTGAAGCGTTTCGCAGCACCTTAGAGGAGGCGAAATATGCGGACGTCATTCTGCATGTGGTGGATGCTTCGAATCCTCAGATGGAAAAGCAGATGTATGTGGTTTACGAGACGCTGGCGAAGCTTGGAGTACAGGATAAGACTGTGGTTACGCTGTTTAATAAGCAGGACCGGGTGATGGAAAAAGAGAATCTGCGGGATTTTAAAGCCGATCATACGCTGAAGATTTCGGCAAAGACCGGAGAGGGATTGGAGGACTTAAAGGCCCTTCTGGAGAAAATCCTTCAGGAACGGAGTGTTCTCATTGAAAGAATTTACCCGTATTCCAAAGCGGGGCTGATTCAGATCATCAGGAAGCGGGGGCAGCTTCTGGAGGAGGATTACCGGGCGGAAGGGATTTACGTCCGCGCTTATGTGCCGATGGAAATTTACGGAACGGTAGCGTTGTAAAAGAGCGGAACAGATGGAGCAGGAGGAAGAGACAGATGAAGTTATATCCGTATTTGAAAAGTATTTTGGAGGAAGACCGCTGCGCAGTCGTAATCTGCAATCTGAAGCATGAGATCATTTATATGAATCCGGCGGCAAAAGAGCAGTATGTGAAATGGGGCGGTGCAGAGCTTTTGGGAAGGAATCTGCTGGAATGTCACAACGACGCTTCACGGGAGATGATACGGAAGGTAGTGGAATGGTTTCAGGAAAGCGGTGACCACAATCGAATCTATACCTCTCATAATAAAAAGAAAAATAAGGACGTATATATGGTAGCGCTCCGGGAGGAGGACGGAACGCTGATCGGCTATTATGAGAAGCATGAATACAGAAATGTGGAGACAGAGCCGCCGTATGACTTTGAAAAAGGAGGATGCAGGGAGACAGGGATATGATAAACAGAGAAGATATGCTGGAACTGACGAGACGCATGACGCCTTCCAGGACTTCGTTTACCAGGATTGCAGGCTGCTATCTCGACCGGGACGGGGAGATTGACGGAACCTTTAACACGCATTTCCTGAAATTGTCCGGTGCGGAAAAGAGTGGAAAACTGGCGATTGCGAAAGCGATTCCTTTTTCCAAAACAAATGAGCAGTTAAAGGAGTATGAATTTCCGAAGGAAGCGAAAAGGGCGGGGAGCGCCTGGCAGCTTTTGGAGGCCATGAGGTCCTGCGGACTGAAAAATGACGCCCTGATGGAGATATTCTATGAAATCGTGGCGAAATATTATCAGGCGGAACATGATTATGCGATTCTTATGTTTCATGACAGCTATGATATTCCGGTCAAAGGCTCCGATAAAGAGCGTCAGTGGGAATCAGAGGAAGTATATGAGTATCTGATCTGCGCCATTTGTCCTCTGACGGGAGATTATGAGCCGGGAGAACCGGAGTGCGGGTTTCTATATCCTTCTTTTGCGAACCGGAGCTGTTATGCCGGGCATGTGGCGGTATTTCAAAAGGACGCCGCGCATCCCCACAGAGAGATTGTGGAAAAAGTGTTGGGATGCGTATAACAATATGTCACATTAATTAATAAAAAGCACAATATCTAGGGGGCCTGTAATAAAGAGTTCATAGATATTGTGCTTTTTCTGGTTGACGAGGGAAAGTATCTCTGATAGAATAGAACCACTCGACTGAGTGAAAGGAAGTATCGGATATGTCGGAAAAAAGGAAATATTTTCATAAATGGTGTGTTATCTGGAAGGAGAAGGGATATGTTTAAAGTTGTAAAAAGAGATGGGGAAGTCGCGGAATTTAATCTGGAGAAAATCACAGAGGCGATCGCGAAGGCATTTGATGCGACAGAGAAAGAGTACAATGAGGAGATGACGGGACTGCTGGCGCTGCGTGTAACGGCAGATTTTCAGTCAAAGATTAAGAATCATCTGATTGATGTGGAGAGCATTCAGGACAGCGTGGAGGAGGTTCTGATTCAGGCCGGGTATGCGGAGGTAGCGAAAGCATATATTTTGTACCGGAAGCAGAGAGAAAAGATTCGAAATATGAAATCCACCATTCTGGATTATAAGGAGATCGTAAACAGCTATGTGAAGGTCGAGGACTGGCGTGTGAAAGAGAATTCTACCGTGACCTATTCGGTGGGAGGGCTGATCCTGAGCAATTCCGGGGCTGTGACGGCGAATTACTGGCTGTCCGAGATTTACGATCAGGAGATTGCGGACGCGCACAGAAACGCAGACATTCACATCCACGACCTGTCCATGCTGACGGGCTACTGTGCGGGCTGGTCTTTAAAGCAGCTTATTACCGAAGGGCTGGGCGGCATCGAGGGAAAGATCACCTCCGCTCCGGCGAAGCATCTTTCCGTGCTCTGCAACCAGATGGTAAATTTCCTGGGCATCATGCAGAATGAATGGGCGGGCGCACAGGCGTTTTCCTCCTTTGACACATATCTGGCTCCTTTTGTAAAGGCGGATAACCTTTCTTACCGTGAGGTAAAGAAATGTATTGAGTCCTTTGTATACGGGGTGAACACGCCGAGCCGCTGGGGAACGCAGGCTCCGTTTTCGAATATTACTCTGGACTGGACAGTGCCGAATGATCTGGCGGAGCTTCCGGCGATCGTGGGCGGAAAACCGATGGATTTCTGCTACAAGGACTGTAAAAAAGAGATGGATATGGTGAACCGCGCATTTATAGAGACGATGATAGAGGGGGACGCCAACGGAAGAGGGTTCCAGTATCCAATTCCGACGTATTCGATTACGAGTGATTTCGACTGGTCGGACACAGAGAATAACCGTCTGCTTTTTGAGATGACATCCAAATACGGAACGCCGTATTTTTCAAATTATATTAACAGCGATATGGAGCCGAGCGACGTGCGGAGCATGTGCTGCCGCCTGCGCCTGGATTTGCGTGAGCTGCGTAAGAAAACGGGAGGTTTCTTTGGTTCCGGAGAGAGTACGGGAAGCGTGGGCGTGGTTACGATCAACCTGCCGAGAATTGCGTATCTTTCAAAAAATGAGAAAGAATTTTATAAGCGTCTGGATCACATGATGGATATTTCCGCACGTTCTTTGAAAATCAAGAGAGACGTCATCAGCAAGCTTCTGGACGAAGGACTGTATCCGTACACGAAACGTTATCTGGGGAATTTTGACAGCCATTTTTCCACCATCGGCCTGATTGGCATGAATGAGGTGGGGTTAAACGCCGTATGGCTCAGAAAAGATCTGACGCATGAGGAGACGCAGGCATTTGCAAAAGAAGTGCTGAACCATATGAGAGACCGTCTGGTCATGTATCAGGAGGAGTACGGCGATCTTTACAATCTGGAAGCCACACCGGCAGAGTCTACCACCTACCGTCTGGCAAAGCATGATAAAAAGCGCTGGGCGGACATCAAGACCGCCGGAAAACAGGGCGATACGCCGTATTATACAAACAGTTCCCACCTTCCGGTAGAATTTACCTCGGATATTTTTGACGCGCTGGATATTCAGGATGAATTGCAGACCCTGTATACGTCAGGAACCGTATTTCACGCCTTTCTGGGAGAGAAGCTGCCAGACTGGAGGGCGGCGGCGAATCTCGTCCGGAAGATTGCGGAAAATTATAAATTACCGTATTATACACTGTCCCCGACCTATTCCGTGTGCAGGGAGCACGGGTATATTACGGGCGAGCATTTCACCTGCCCAATCTGCGGGGAAAAGGCGGAAGTGTACAGCCGCATCACGGGGTATTACCGTCCGGTGCAGAACTGGAATGATGGAAAGACACAGGAATACAAAAACCGCCAGCTTTATGACATTGAAAATTCCTGCTTAAAAAAGGTACACAGCAGTATCGTCACCGTATCCGGGGAACAGGTGACGGTCGAGCCGGTGGAAAGCATCAAATATCTCTTTACCACAAAGACCTGCCCGAACTGCAAGATTGCAAAAGAGATGTTAAAGGATGAAGCCTATGAGACGATCGACGCAGAAGAAAACCAGGAGCTGACCAGAAAGTACGGCGTCATGCAGGCTCCCACGCTTGTGGTAGTCAACGGAGGAAAGACCCGGAAATATGTCAATGCGTCGAATATAAAAAAATATATGAATGAGAAAAGCGGGGAATAAAGAAAGATGGTTTTAAGAGGGGAACGGATAGCGGGAGACGGCGTATCCGTTCCTTTTCCGCTGACGGAGGAAGAAGTAAGGCTGGCATTTATCATGGATCCTTTGAAAATCATGAGAAAACGGGGACATAAAAAAGAAGGCATACACATCGTGCAAGCCTTCTTTTTTATACGCTTTATTGTAAATTACAGTTTCACAACATTAGCAGCCTGCATTCCACGGTTGCCTTCTGTCAAATCATAGGAAACTGCCTGACCTTCGTCCAGAGACTTGAAGCCTTCGCCCTGGATTGCAGAGAAATGTACGAATACATCTGCTCCGTCCTCACCTGTGATAAAACCATAACCTTTTTCTGCGTTAAACCATTTTACTGTACCTTTGTTCATTTTGGTACCTCCATTAAAATATAAATTTTGGGATTTTGAATAAAAAAATCCACCAGTTATTACAGATTACAGGTGCCAAATATAATCTCTAATAACTAGTGAATTACTTTACATCCAATAAATCCTAATACATTCTGTATTATAGCTTTTGCAGCAGAAGATGTCAAGTACTTTTGTTACAAAAGTAGGGTTGTTTCAGCGTTGCTTCACAAAACTGAAAGTCATTGTAAAAAGTGACGAAATTTTATTTTATAATCTGCTGGAATATTCTGGTTTGGCGGGCGGTTCGCTTCCCCCGATAGGTTACGAAGTCGATCGTTCTCTTGTTTACGCCGGACGTCGGAACATCTGCTATATATCCCACACGGACGGGGACAACGCTCCGGCGAGCTAACGATTAACT
>CALCMD010000005.1 GCA_937965795.1 uncultured Lachnospiraceae bacterium
TGGATTGGTTGTTTCTGCTGGACTCTGAGTGGTCAATTCCTCTGGGCTCTAACAATGTTAGAAAGGATTCAGCAGAATTAAGATTTTAGAAAAAAAGGAGGCTAACTATGATATCAGTGGAGCACTTGACGAAATGTTACGGTGATTTCATGGCCGTCAACGATCTTTCCTTTGAGATAGACGAGGGGCACGTATATGGATTCCTGGGGCCGAATGGGGCCGGAAAATCTACGACCATGAACATCCTGACAGGGTGTTTGTCAGCCACAGCGGGACGTATCCGAATTGATGGTTATGACATTTTTGAGGAGGCGGACAAAGCAAAGAGGTTGATTGGGTATCTTCCCGAACACCCACCGCTGTACATGACAGAGACGCCCGTGGAGTATTTGAAATTTGTGGGTGAAGCGAAGGGACTGCGCGGGGCGGCGTTAAAACAGCAAATGGAGGAAGTGATGCGGCAGACCAAAATTGAAGCAGTAAAGAACCGCCGTATCTCTGCACTTTCAAAAGGCTATAGACAGAGGGTTGGAATTGCACAGGCGCTTCTTGGGAATCCGAAGGTTATCATTCTTGACGAACCTACCGTTGGCCTTGATCCGATTCAAATTATCGAGATCCGCGCTTTGATTAAAGAACTTGGGCAGACGCATACGGTTATTTTCAGTTCCCATATTCTTTCAGAAGTACAGGCAATCTGTGACGAGATATTGATCCTTGCGAGGGGGAAACTGGTCGCATTTGACGAGCCGGGAAATTTGGAAAAACGCTTGCTGTGTTCAAATGAAATTGTGATTACCGCAGATACTTCCCAAGAAGAGATCAGGGAAATTTTGTCAGACGTCAGCTATATTACGGATATAAGTGTGGAAGAAAAAGATGAGGAATGTGTTGTAGCGCATTTAAAAACAGACCATGACAATATTTATGAGGTTTCCCGTTCTGTTTTCTGGGAATTTGCCGCAAAGGGAGAGGCATTGCTGGAGATGGCTTTAAAGAAAGCCAGTCTGGAAGACGTCTTTCTTGAATTGACAGAGGGCGGCGATGCCGAGGAAGAAACGGAAGAAAACAGAAATGTTGAGGAAGAAATGGAAGAAAGCAGCGATGCCGCTATGGAAGCAGAGGAAAGAGAGGTGGATGACGAATGGCCGCAGTATTAAAACATGAACTCCGGATTTATTTTCACTCTCTGACGGCATACGTTTTTGGCGCTTTTCTGCTGACTTTTGTAGGAATTGGCGCGATGTTGTATAACATACAGGCAGCGGTCAGCAATTTTGAGTTTGTTCTCAGCTTTGGCAGCCTTGTCTTTGTAGTCATTGTGCCTGTTTTGACGATGCGGGTCATTGCGGAAGAGCGGAAGCAGAAAACAGACCAGCTTTTGTATTCTCTTCCAATTAGCGCCGCCCAGGTAATCCTGGGGAAATATTTCGCATTGCTGGTCGTTTATCTTATTCCACTGTGCTTTATCTGTCTGTATCCTTTGATTTTTTCACAATTTGGCGACGTTTATCTGCTGACAGCTTACGGGTCGATTCTGGCGTTTTTTCTTATGGGGGCTGCTTTGATTGCGCTTGGCATATTTATCTCTTCCCTGACAGAGAATCAGGGATTTGCCGCCGGCATTGGCATTGCAGTTATTTTGCTGAATTATTACAGCGTCAGCCTTTCGGAATATATTTCATCTACAGCCCAGGGTTCCGTGATTGCATTGTGTGTGATTGTCATAGCGCTGGGGGCGGTTATCCGTCATCTGACGAAAAATAAGGAGCTGGCTTACGGCCTTTGCGTTGTTGCGATTGCCGGAATTTTGGGCATGTATTTTGCAGACACAGCAAGATTTGAGGGCTTGCTGCCTGGGATCATGACGAAATTATCTCTGTTCCGGCAGTTCAATATTTTTGTAAATGGAGTTTTTGATATGACGGCTATTGTGTATTATGTGACGTTTGCTGCATTTTTCCTCTTTCTTTCGGTGCAGTCTTTGGAGAAAAGGAGGTATAACTGATGAACCATTGGAAACTTCTAAAGCCTTTGGGGAGGAGCAAAGGAAATCAGATTGCGTTTCGCGGGGGCTCCTATTCTATGATCCTCACAGGAGTGGTGCTGGCGATTTTGGTTGTTGTGAATATTTTCGTTTCTGCATTGCCTGCTTCCCTGACGAAATATGACATCAGCTCCACAAAGCTTTATTCCATTACCAGTAATACGAAGGCAGTTGTAAACGCACTCGAACAGGATATAACGGTATATTGGGTGGTACAGTCCGGAAAAGAGGACGATGTCATTGAAAATCTGCTGAGTAAATATGACAGCCTTTCGGAACATATTGAAATTGTCAAAAAGAATCCGGATGTTTTTCCGACCTTCGCAGAACAGTATACGGATGAAACCGTCCAGAATAACAGCCTGATTGTAGAATGCGGGGAACGCAGCCGCTTCATAGGATATGATGATATTTATATCCAGGAAATGGATCTGTATTCTTATTCGAACAATACGTCTTTTGACGGTGAGGGAGCGCTTACCTCTGCGATCGATTATGTCACTAAGGAAGAGCTGCCGCAGCTATATGTGCTCGAAGGGCATGGAGAATCCGAACTTCCATCTGCCTTTCGCGGGGAGATTGAAAAAGAAAACATGGAGATCCATACGTTTTCGCTGTTGAATGTGGATTCTGTTCCGGAAGAAGCCGACTGTATTATGATTTATGCGCCGGCCAGTGATATTTCCGAAGAAGAAAAAGATCTGTTATCCGGTTATGTGTCGGACGGAGGCAAATTGCTGGTAATGGCCGGCCCTGTGGAGGACGGGATTCTGGAAAATCTCTACAGTTTGCTGTCGGATTACGGGGTAGAAGCCGTGGAGGGCATTGTTGTGGAAGAGGACAGGGAGCATTACGCATTCCAGGCGCCTTATGTGCTTCTGCCGGATATGGCCGGCAATGAGATTACGGATTCTCTGATCGAAGAGAAATATTATCCGATTATGCCAGTCTCACAGGGACTGAAGGCAGGGGAACAGACCGGAAAAGGGACGGTAACGGAGCTGCTTTATACGTCTGATTCTGCCTTCAGCAAGATTGCCGGATACGAGATATCTACCTATGAAAAAGAAGAAGGCGACATTGACGGACCCTTTGCAGTTGCAGTTTCCGTAGAAAGCAGCCATGATGGAAAGATAGTCTGGTTTGCATCCTCAAGCTTTCTGGAGGATATGTATAATACATATTCGTCTGGCGCTAATGTGGATATGGGGATGAACGCCTTATCTTCCCTGATTGGAGAAAGTGAGGCGATGGCGATCCGCAGTAAGTCGTTGAATTATCATTATCTGACGATCAGTGATTCCACTTCATCCCTGTTGAAAGTGACAATGATTGGGGTATTTCCGCTTCTGTATCTGGGCGTTGGTATCTGTGTGGTTCTGAAAAGAAGGAGGGTGCAAAATGAGACGGACTAAAAGAATCGGAATCTTATCCGGCATCCTGGCCGCAGCCTGTCTTGCAACATTTGGCGTGATTCGGTTTGAAGAGCATAAAGAACAGATAAAAAACAGTGACGAGGTGATTCTGGAATTGTCCGGGGACTCTGTAAAGTCGTTGTCATGGGAATATGAATCAGAGACGCTTGCGTTTCATAAGGAGGAAAAATGGCTTTACGATGAGGATGAGAATTTTCCGGTAGATGAAGAGAAAATCAGCGGGCTTTTGCAGCAGTTCCAGGAGTTTGGAGTGTCTTTTATCATTGAAGATGTAGAAGATTATGGACAATACGGGCTGGATGATCCAGTCTGTAGCATCCATCTGGAAACAGAGGATCAGTCTTATGAGATCCTGCTTGGTAATTACAGCAATATGGATTCGGAACGGTATGTCTCGATCGGGGATGGAAATGTCTATCTGGTAAAAAATGATCCGTTGGATTCCTTTGACGCAGTTTTAAGCGATATGATTGCGCATGATGAAACACCGTCCTTTGACAGGGCGTCGGAAATTACGTTCACAGGAACGGAGACATACAGCATTGTGTATGAGGAGGACAGCAATGCTACTTATTGTTCGGACGACGTTTATTTTGCAAGGAAGGATGGAAAGGATCTGCCGCTTGATACTTCCAGAGTAGAGCGTTATTTGAGCAATATCACAGATATTGGCCTGACAGATTATGTAACATACAATGCGTCAGAGGAAGAGCTTGAAACATATGGTCTGAAGGAACCGGAGCTTACGGTAGCTGTGGACTATCGTTTAGAGGATGAAGACGGAGAAGAAACTTCGGATACCTTTGTTCTGAATATCAGCCGTGATCCAAAAGAAAAGGAACCGGATGGGGAGACGGACAAAGAGGACAACGATGATGAGGGGGAAGAAGAAATTACGGCTTATGCCAGAGTCGGGAATTCCCAGATCATTTACAGGATTTCTTCAGAAACCTATAAAGGGCTGACGGATGTCTCTTATGATTCTTTAAGACATCTGGAAGTGCTTTCGGCGGATTTTGCGGATATTCATCAAATAGACATTTCCCTGGAGGGAGAGGTTTATACGATCACTTCAGAAAAAAAGGATGGCGAAAATACCTGGTATTATCAGGAGGAAGAACTGGAAATTGCAGATTTAAAGAATGCGATAGAGAATCTGAACGCAGACAGTTTTACGGATGAGAAGCCGGAGAAAAAGGAGGAAATCGGCCTGACGGTTTATCTGGATAACGAAAATTATCCGGAAATCCCAATTCAGATATACCGATATGACGGAGAACATTGCCTTGCGGTTGTGAATGGAGAATCCGTGTGTCTGATCAGACGTTCGGATGTAGTCAGCCTGATAGAAGCTGTCCATGCTATTGTGCTGAACGAACAATAAGAACGGATGAAAAAGGGCGTATATGGATTGCCGGGCGCATAAAATGCGTCCGGCAATCCATATACGCCCTTTTTCGCTGCTTTTACAAATGCCAATGGAAAACTGCCAAACCTTACGCATAAGGCTAAGAGAACAACGGGTCAATTCATACAAAGAAAGCAGGAGCTGTAATCTCTGGATTTACAGAAAAAGAAAAAAGTCTAAAAAAATGGACTATCTTTACTAAAAATTTATCTAGTCTGTATGGGGAAAAAGCAGTATTATAGATAAGTGCTAATACTATTATAAATAAAGATTGCTTATATGGTTGATATGATGAAAGCAACAGATGGAAAAGGAGGAATGTATGAATCTTTCGAAAAAGAGCAGATATGGGCTTCGGGCATTGACCGATCTGGCGATAAATTCAAAAAGAGAACAGGTCCCCCCTTAACCTGATTGCACAAAGGAACGGGATATCCCCGCAGTATCTGGAGCAGGTGTTTGCATCGCTTCGGAAAGCAGGACTGGTAAAGAGCGTCAAGGGGTCGCAGGGCGGATATTTTCTGGCGAGGAAACCGGAGAAAATCGCACTGTCGGAAATTCTGGAAACGCTGGACGGGAGTTACCGGATAGAAGCGGAACAGGCGGAGGACGAAGGAGAAAGCGGGGGAATTGCCGAAGCGATTCAGAAAACGCTGATTGATCCGGTTAATACACAACTGGATCATCTGCTCAAAAGTATAACGCTGGCAGACCTGGAAAAAGCCTGCCTGTCATACAGGGAGCAGGGACAGGATATGTATTATATTTAGGAGCCGGCAGACCGTGCGGAAAGGACAGTTCAATGAATCTGGAATATGAAAAGTTAAGAAAGTGTTATGAGAGCGTGCGCAGGAAAACAGATTTTCTGCCAAAAGTGGCGATCGTGCTGGGGTCGGGACTTGGCGGCTACGGCGAAAGCATTCAGGTAGAGAATGTGCTGGAGTATCGCGAGATCGAAGGATTTCCCGTATCCACCGTGCCGGGGCATCAAGGGAGGTTCCTCTTTGGGTACGTGAAAAAGACGCCCGTGGTCGTCATGCAGGGGCGGGTGCATTATTATGAAGGCTATTCCATGCCGGATGTGGTGCTCCCAATCCGCCTGATGAAGCTTCTTGGCGCTGGAATACTTTTTCTTACAAACGCTGCGGGAGGACTGAATTTCAGTTTTCATCCGGGAGATTTTATGATGATTACCGATCAGATCGCAAGTTTTGTGCCTTCGCCTCTGATCGGTCCGAATCTTGACGAGCTGGGGCCGAGATTCTGTGATATGAGTGAAATTTATGACCGGGATTTACAGCAGATCATCCGGAATGCGGCAGATGATCTGGGGATCGCTCTTCGGGAAGGGGTATATGTACAGCTTACCGGACCGAATTATGAGACGCCCCATGAGGTGAAGATGTGCCGGCTTCTGGGAGGCGACGCAGTCGGCATGAGCACCGCCTGCGAAGCGATCGCGGCAAATCATATGGGAATGAAAATTTGCGGAATTTCCTGTATCTCAAACATGGGATGCGGAATGCAGGAGAAACCGCTGTCTCATGCAGAAGTACAGGAGACGGCGGACCGCATAGGCCCGCTTTTCGAGAAGCTGATTACGGAGTGTATTCGGAGGATGGCAGACTGGGAACCAGAGAATCAGCAGAGATGACAGGTGTAAAGAGTGCGTTCCAGGGATTTCATTCTTTGCATCCCCGCTCAAAGTGTTTTCCGGTATATCATCGAGCAGGTTTCTCCGATAACCTGCAATGGCATGTCGGATTTTTGGATCAGTTGTTTTAGGTCTGTGACGGTTGGGGCGTCGTCATCGGCAATATATGCGGTAATCATAGTTATCTCCCGGTTATTGTGAGCGGGCAGCGGATTCTGTACTGGCATTTATGTATTCTTGCAATGTTTTTGAAGGGATTATGCAACCATTATTATTTAGCACGCGGCCTGCCCTGGTTAGTAAATGAAAGGGAAAATATTTACTGGGCATATTTGATAAATAATAAGATATAGCGAGCCTGATTTTTGACAAAAAACCGAAGGAGTTGAAAAAAATGATCTAAAAAGAGAATATATTACCAAAAAAAGAAAAATAATCTATATACTTTTGTTATACTTTTGTGTAAAATGTTATCAGGCAAACAATAAGTTTACTAAAAAAATTGATGCCAAAGCGAAATCCGGTGTGTGAAAGAAAGGCATACGATCCGGAAAGACTGAGGCGTCGCAGGGGTAGAAATCCCTGACTGGATATCCAAAAAAGATAAGGGAGGAAAGATGTTGAAAGAAAGGAAAAATGTAAAAAAGTTTACGGCGTTTGTACTGAGCATGGCTATGGTTCTGACAGGCTTTGGTACATTTCCGGCGTCTTTGAAAGCGGAGGCGTCGGAGGGACAAAAACAGGCTGCTGCCAGGATCACGTGCAGCGAGCGCGAAATGAAGTTTAATGATGACTGGAAATTTAAGCTGGTCAACAAATATGACATTTATGACGATAGTGTTCAGGCGGAAGGCGTTGCTTATGATGATTCCGATTGGGATACGGTAGAGCTTCCGCATGACTGGGCGATTTATCAGGAATTTGAGAACGGAAACGGAGTCCGTGCGGCACAGGGCGCGCTTGCCGGAGGCGTCGGCTGGTACCGGAAAAGTTTTACACTGTCAGACGACTTTAAGGATAAAGAAGTGTTTATCCGCTTTGACGGCGTGTATATGATCAGCCAGGTGTGGATCAACGGACATACGATGGATGACTGGAAACAGTATCTTGGTTATGTAACCTTTACTTATGATATTACACAATATCTGAACTTTGACGGTGAGAATACGATCGCGGTAAAGGTACAGAGTTCCAACAGCAGCGCGCGCTGGTATGCGGGAGCAGGTATTTACCGTAATGTATATCTGGTCTCCACAGACAGGCTGCATGTTCCGGAAAACGGCGTCACAGTGAAAACGCCGCTTGAAAAGATCAATCCGGCTGTAGCAGACCCGTATACAGAGATTCATGATCTGACAAGCGCCGGCGTCGATATCAGCACAGAGATCAAAAATGATGGGTCAGATGCGGTAAGAGAGGTTACGTTGAAGTCAACGGTCTATGACAAGACGGGCGATGTGGCGTCTGTGGAGACACAGAATGTGCAGGTGGCAGCGGGAGAAACAAAGACCGTCGAGCAGAGCCTGACGGTTGAAAATCCGAAGCTCTGGTCTACAGAGGATCCCAACCTTTACTGGGTACGTACGGAAATCATTTCGGGTGGTCAGACGGTGGATACGACAGATACGCGTTTTGGTATCCGTTATCTTGCACTGAACCCGGACAGCGGTTTTTACCTGAATGGTGTGAATACAAAGCTGAATGGTGTCTGTGAGCATTCCGATCTGGGTTCTCTTGGTATGGAGGTTTATCCGGCGGCGATTGAGCGAAGAATCCGTACACTGAAGAGGTTTGGATGTAATGCCATCCGTACCTCGCACAATCCGGTTTCTCCGGAGTTTATTGAAGCCTGCGACAGGCTGGGTATGCTGGTGTTCGAGGAAGCGTTTGACCAGTGGCTTCACAGCAAGAACAGCGGAGACTACCACAATTATTTTAACAAAGCAGTGAATGATGGCGCTACGGTTGTATTTGATAAAACGGGAGATAACTCGGCCATTGAGATCAAACGTGAGGATCTGGTATCCAACGCGGAGCGCGACGTGAAAGCGATGGCTGCCCGCGATAAAAATTCTCCGGCCGTTTTTGCATGGAGCACAGGAAATGAGATCGATGACGCCTGCTATGGACATGGTATGGATACTCTGAAAATGCTGACCGGCTGGATTAAGGAAGTGGATGACACAAGACCGGTTGCAGCCTGCCCGCCGACCTGGTATGGATACGGTGCATGGAATCAGCAGGAGCAGCATCTGGCAGCAGCGGAGTTCTCAGGCTATAACTATGGACACGGCTGGTATGACGGCGCTCATGAGAGATATCCGGAAATGAACATTTTCGGTTCAGAGACGGCGTCCGCTTTCTATGAGAGAGGTGTTTACAGTTCCTGGAGCGACAGCAATAACCGTGTACCGAGCGAATATCCGACGGCATGGAACTTCTCATCGGCAAGTTATTCGATCGTCAACACACGGAAGGCTTTTGTCGCAGGTGAGTTTGTCTGGACAGGCCATGATTACTTAGGAGAGCCGACGCCGAGAAGCTATCCGTCCAAAAGTTCTTACTTTGGAATCGTGGATACCGCAGGATTTGCGAAGGATGCGTTCTGGCTGTATAAGAGTAACTGGACAGATATTCCGACCGTACATCTGCTGCCGCAGAAATGGAACTGGCAGACGGGCGAGAAGGTAAAGACTCTTGTTTACACAAATGCAGCAAAAGTGGAGCTGTTTTTGAATGAAAAATCTCTTGGAACGAAGGATTTCAACGTTAAGACGGCAGATCCTGCCTATATTGACTGGGGCTGGATCGACTATGAGCCAGGCGAGCTGAAGGCAGTTGCAATGGATGCTGAGGGCAAGGTGATTGCAACCGATACGGTTTATACGACGGACGAGGCGAAATCGATAGAGCTTTCCGCAGACAGGGCTTATATTAAGAACGATGGACGCGACCTGGTTTATGTGGAAGCGGATATTGTGGATGAGGCGGGAAATCTGGTACTGGATGCAGATAACCGCATTACCTTTAAGGTAACAGGCGGTGAGATCGTTGCAGTAGATAACGGAGATGCAAAGGATCT
Source organism: uncultured Lachnospiraceae bacterium (assembly GCA_937965795.1). Taxonomy (GTDB): domain Bacteria; phylum Bacillota; class Clostridia; order Lachnospirales; family Lachnospiraceae; genus Hominisplanchenecus_A. Next base: position 9,628 of record CALCMD010000005.1, read on the forward strand.
GGATCCTTTCAGAAGCGTGGATAACAGAAAAGCTTTCAGCGGAAAAGCGCTTGCCATTGTGAAAGCATATGAGGGAAGTGAAGCAAATATCACCGTGACGGCAACTGCTGAGAGTGATACAGGGATGTTATCTTCGAATACCGTGACGGTAGGCGCGAAAAATGAGCTTCCGGGCGACGGGACAGGGAAGCCGGAGTTTACAGGCGCGGCAGAAATCACGATCGGAACCGGCGTGTCACCGGAAAAACTGCTGCCGGAGACGGTAGAGATGGTTTACAGCAATGGCGTACTGGAGAAATTTACGGTTACCGGATGGGATACTGCCGGTCTGAATATAAAGGAAGAAGGAACCTATGAGATTACCGGAAGTGTAGAAGGCAGCGATCAGACGGTTCGCTGTAAAATTATTGTAAAGGATATTGCACAGGTTCAGGATCTGTCTGTGACGACGCTGAAAAATGTAGCTCCGCCATTGCCGCAGTTTGTGTCTGTGGAATATAAGGATGGTACAACAGGAACAGCTCCGGTAACCTGGGAGGATATCGATGCAGAAAAATATGCAGAGGAAGGCTCCTTTGACGTGAAGGGAACGATCAGTGAAACGCAGATGGTTACCGCACATGTGGCAGTAAAAGAGGTAACATCCGTAGCAGTTACCGAACTGGAGACGACACTTGGAACGATGCCGCAGCTTCCGTCCGGGGTGGAAGTGACCTTTACGGATGGAACAAAGGAAACCATCGGCGTTGTATGGGAGAGCAGCCAGAGCGTTGTGAATGCGGCGGGTATGGCAGTCGTTAAGGGAAAGATTCTGGGATCGGATGTAGAAGCTGTCGCAAAGATCGATGTAAAATATCAGGTTTATGCAAGTGACCTGGAGTGGACAGAGACAAAAGGTCTTGTTGCCAGGGATGAGACGACAGGACACAGCAGACTACAGGCGAGAGTCGATCAGGGCGGACCGCCAACTCTGTATGAGAAAGGTATCGGAACCCAGGCAGATGCCGAGGTTGTATACGATATCACAGGAAAAGGCTATGAGAGCTTCCGGGCCAATATCAGTCTTGGCTTTGATTTCGGTCAGGGCGCACCAGGCGCAGTTGTTTTCAAGGTGTATGTGGACGACGAGACAGAACCGAGATACACAAGTCCTGTTATGACGCACGCCACAAAGAACATACCGATTGATGTGGATGTGAAGGATGCTTCCAGAGTAAGACTTGTGACGGAGGTTCCTGCGGGAACGGAGGCAGAGGCCGACCACAATGTGGGCGACTGGTGTGACGCGAAGTTTGTGTCAGGCAATCTTACTGTTGAAAAGGTACTGAAAATGGAACAGCCTTTCTGCTATGTTGATCAGGGAGAGGTTCCGGTTCCGGGAGACACCGTAGAGGTTCAGATCGACGCGCAGCATACAGGATTATTCCACATAGAATGGCCGGAGCTTCGTGCAGACGATTTCATGGAAGCCGGAGTGTACGAGATCAGCGGAAAGGTAAGCGGAGTAAAAGATCAGACAGTAACGGCGATTGTCATCGTAGATTATAATGCAGCGCTGGCGGATGCGGAGGCTGTAAAGAAGCTGGGCGCGTACAATATGCAGGAAAACTTTGCATATGTAAGCACTCCGGATGACAAGGTAAGGCTAAACGATATTAAGGGCATTACGAACAAGTCTTTAATTCTTTATCAGTGGACGGATCATATGCTGATCGAAAACTGTACAACGCATGAGTATGGATTTGATTATGGCGTATATCCATCCAGCAACAGTGCGAATCCGGAATATGTGATCATGCGCGCACCGGATATGAATGGATTTATGGTAAGGGGTACGTCGCAGAAGCATGCAGATGAGAATTTCCGATTCTATACCTCCGCTGACGGGACAACCTGGACGGAGGTTACGAATTATGATAAGACGGAAGATACAAGCCGTGAAGGGTGGCCAAGCAGGATCTATTCGTCAGAAGAGCTGCCGGAGAACAGTAACTATCTGAAGATTGCATTCCCGGGAAGCTATACCTGGGAGTATAACCTGAACAGTGTGCAGATCTACCGCGGCGCCAAAAAAGTTAAGCTGGACGCCAACGGCGGAACAATGCCGGACGGTGTTTCAGGAAGTCTGCTGCTGGATTCCGGGGAAGCGGTGGGAGAACTTCCGGTTCCGACAAGAAACCGTCATGCCTTTAAAGGCTGGTTTACCGCTGCGGAAGGCGGAGTGCAGATTACGGAGGATTACGTGCCGGAAGAGTCGATGACGATTTATGCACAGTGGGAGAAAAATCCGGAAGGTGCGGATGATGTTCTGATCTATTTTGTGGACAGCGGAGCCAAAGCATTTACCGACAGAGGACAGGCATACATAAATGATTATGCGGATACCGTAAGAAACAGCGTGCCGGATCAGGCATACGACGGAAACTGGGGTTATACAAACAGTGAAACTTCTGTGGGAACAAACGGAAGTGGAGACGCTTATACAACCATACGTCATTTTAACGCCGGCTATAATCAACAGACGATGACCTATAAATTTGCAGTGGCTGAAGGTTACTATGATATTGTGACAGGATTTTATGATCCGTGGTCACAGTATGCGAATGATGACCGTCATGCGAAGATCACAGTGACAGATGCGGACAGTAACGTACTGGCGTCGAAAGCAGACTACAAGATCAGCGGAAATAAAGATACGGTAACGCTGAGTGAGGTAAGAGTAGGTTCGGCAGGCAATATCTCTGTGAATTTAAGTCCTGTAAAGAATGTACCGAGTAACCTGGACAGTTGTGATGTGCTGGTAAGCTTTATCGTTATCATTAAGAAAGCAGATCAGGAGAGAAACTATACGGTAACCTTTGAGGCAGGAAACGGTACAGAACCGGTCGTACAGATAATCGCAGACGGCACAAAAGCGGTAAGACCGGAGGAAGATCCGGTGCGCGAGGGATATACCTTTGACGGATGGTTTAAGGATGCAGGATGCAGTATTGCATGGGATTTTGAAACGGATGTCATAACGGGAAATACGACGATCTATGCGGGATGGACGAAGGAAAGCATTTCTGACGAGGCAGCTAAGATCGGCTTAAAGACAGCGATTTCGATTGCCAGATCCCTGAAGGCGGAGGACTACACGGCTGATTCCTATGCAGCGCTGGCACAGGCTCTGGCGGAAGCAAAAACAGCTTATGAGACAGAGGGATTGAGCGCGGCGGCAATTCAGGCGAAGATCAACAGTCTGTCGGCCGCAGTCAGGGGCTTAAAGGCAGCGGCAAAAGATACAAATAAAAGGCTGGAGGAACAACTGGCGGAGAAGGAAAATCTGATTGGACAAAAGGCAGAGGAACTGGCGGAAGCCAGCGCTGAGGTCACAAGGCTTCAGACCGCGCTGGAGGAGAAAAACGGGGTTGTCACAGACCTGAGAACACAGCTTACCGCAAAGCAGGGTGAGGCGGAAGATTTGAAAACGCAGCTTTCGGAAGCAAAAGCGGAACTGGAAGATTTGCAGCAGGCAGCGGAGGAGAACGCGGCAGAGATTGAGGAACTGCGGGGGCAGATTGCAGAGCTTGAGGGGCAGCTTGAGGAAGTAAATGCTGAGGTGACAAGACTTACAGGCGCTGTTGCCGGGGCAGAGGCTGAGGCAGGACAGATTGAAACGGAGCTTTCGGAAGCAAAAGCACGAAAAACACTGCTTGAGGCAGAAAATGCAAGACTTGCAGGCGAGGCAGAGACTTTGCGGGCGGCAGTAAGAAAAGCTGAGGAGGAAGCAAAGAAAGCGCAGGAAGAACTTGAACGTCTGAAAAATTCTTCCACAGCTCTGAAAAAGGGTGACACGGCCGTAGTGAAGGGCGTTCGTTACCGTGTAACGGACCCGTCCGGAAAATATGCGCAAGCCTGTGGCGTAATAAACAAAAATACAAAGAAAATCACGATGGTATCTTCCGTGAAGATCAACGGCGTGACCTGTACCGTGACGGGAATTGCGGCCAAAGCATTTGCCAACCTGAAGAAGGTAACGGGCGTGACAATCAGCAAAAACGTGACGGAGATCGGAAAACAGGCTTTCTACGGAGATAAGAAGCTGCGCACGGTCAGAGTAAAGGGCACGAAATTGAAGAAGGTAGGAAAGAGCGCTTTGAAAAAGATTTCACCAAAGGCAGTGATCCGTGTGCCGAAGGCTAAGAAAAAAGCATACCAAAAGCTTTTTGCGGGAAAAGGACAGAAAAAGTCGGTAACGATTAAGTGAGAGAATTTAAAGGAGGTAACATATGCAGCTTAAAAAATGTCTGAGCAGTATCCTTGCACTTGCCGTGGTTTTGAATACCGGAGCAATCAGTGCAATGGCTGCCGGAAACAGTCAGGAGCGTGGGGCGCAGACACAGACGTCATCCAATGTGGAGACGGTCTATGTCAATGCTTACAGCGCCGGTGAACGTTCTGTTTCCTTTAATGATCATTGGCGTTTTTCCCTGGGGGAAGCGAATGGGGCGGAAGCCGTTTCCTATAATGATGCTTCCTGGGAAAATGTGACCCTGCCTCATGACTATAGCATTGACCAGGGATTTACAGTCGCTGCTCCTGCGGAGCAGGAGAACGGCTATGTGCTTGGCGGTACCGGATGGTACCGCAAGGCTTTCACTCTTTCCGATGATGTGCAGGGAAAGGTTGTCAGCGTAGATTTCGACGGCGTTTACATGAATGCGACCGTATATATCAACGGGGAGAAGCTGGGGACACATCCATATGGCTATACACCGTTCTCCTTCGTGCTTCCGGAGAGTGCATTAAAGTTTGGCGGTGCGGAAAATGTGCTGGCGGTAAAGGTGGACCATAAACAGCCGTCAAGCCGTTGGTATTCCGGAAGTGGTATTTACCGTGACGTAAACCTGACAGTGACAGAGCCGGTCCATGTGGCATATTACGGAACAGCGGTGACGACGCCGGATATTGCCGAAGGCAAGGGCACGGTACAGGTGGCGGCAGAGATTAAAAACGACGGCAATGGGGCAGCGTCTGTTTCGGTAAAACAGACGGTTTATGAGCTGGACGGCACAGAGCCTGTGGCGGAAGGTGAAAAAACACAGGCGCAGTCTGTGGCGGCTGGTGAAACTGCAAAGATTACGGATACCGTAACCGTGGCAGAGCCGAAGCTGTGGGATACAGAGAATCCGAATATGTATACGGTGCGCACAGAAGTGTACGTAAACGATACGCTTACCGATACTTATGATTCTGACTTTGGATTCCGCTGGGTAGAGTTTACGACAGAGAATGGATTTTTCCTGAATGGCGAAAACAGAAAGCTTCGCGGCGTGTGTATGCACCATGACCAGGGCGCTCTCGGAGCGGAGGCATGGCGCCGGGCGGTTGAGCGCCAGGTAGAGATGATGCAGGAGATGGGAGTTAATGCAATCCGCGTAACCCACAATCCGGCGTCACAGGCTCTGATCGACATCTGCAACCGCAAAGGCATGATGCTGGTTGAGGAATCCTTTGACTGCTGGCTTTCCGGAAAGGACGAGAATACGGAGGATTACGGAAAGTGGTTCGATACGGAGATCGAGGAAGGCAATCAGATTACAGGCGCCGTTCAGGACGAGAAATGGTGCGAATTTGATGTGAAGGCTATGGTGAGACGCGGACGCAACGCACCGGCGATCATTATGTGGAGTCTTGGAAACGAGCTGTTCCAGTCCACGATCAGCGGGAGCCGTCACGGGGAGTATCCGGATGTTGCAAAAAATCTGTTTGGGTGGGTAAACCAGGAGGATGCGACGCGTTATGTAACCTTTGGGGATAACCAGTTTAAGGGACAGGAGACAAACGGAAGTTCAAATGCCACAAAAACAGCATGGGTATTTACAGATGCAGACCAGTATGGTTTTCCCGGAGGACTGCCAGGCTACAACTATGGCTGGGACGGCCAGATCCAGAACGGACATAATCAGGGATGGCTGGTATATGGCTCTGAGACGGCGTCTTCCGTAAACAGCCGCGGCGTTTACGACCGTAAAAATAACTGTAGCGATGACGGAAGCGGAGACAGACGTCTGACTTCCTATGATAAGAGTAAGGTAAGCTGGGGGCATCTCGCAGCAGAAGGCCTTTGGATCACGATGCGCCAGGCATTTAACGCAGGTGAATTTGTGTGGACCGGTTTCGATTATATCGGTGAGCCGACGCCGTACAACTGGACAGGAACGGGATCAAACGGTACCTGGCCGAATGTTTCCAAGAGTTCTTATTTTGGTATTGTGGATACCGCAGGCTTTGAAAAGGACAGCTTCTATCTGTACCAGAGCCAGTGGAATGACAAAGTAAATACGCTGCATATTCTTCCGGTATGGAATGAAGATGAAATCATGATCGACAGCAATGGCAAGGTTGAGGTCGTCGTTTACAGTGATGCGCCTGTGATCAAGCTGTATTTGAACGGCAAAGAAGTGGGAACAGCCACAGCGGTACATACGGATACACCGACCGGAGGCTATCAGAATTACACCGCAGGTACGGGATGCTTTGACAGCAGCAAGGCAAGCGGAAGCACTTCCCTGTATGCTACCTTCAACGTACCGTTTGAGGAAGGAAAACTGGAAGCAAAGGCATTTGAAGCAGACGGGAAAAAACCGATCGCAGAGACAGAAGGCCGCAGCTATGTGGAGACGACAGGAGCCGGATACAGACTGGAAGCAGAGGCAGACAGAGAGGTTATCACAGCAAACGGCAAAGATCTGAGCTATGTAACGATTGACGTCACAGATGCAGAGGGCAGATTTGTCAATGGAGCAGAGCCGCAGATCAATGTTACCGTAGAAGGAGACGGAAAGCTTCTGGCGCTCGATAACGGTGTGCAGAACGATACGACAAGCTATGGCGAGCCGTCCAGAAAAGCAGGAAAAGGCAAACTGCTGGCAATCGTACAGTCTACGGACGAGGCGGGCAGCTTTACGGTAACGGCGACGTCATCAGGCTATATGTCAGGCAGCGTTACAGTGACAACAGAAGCGGATGACAGTGAGGTTTCAGGCGAAAGGAAAGTAGTAAGCTATGAGATCGCAAAAAATTATTATGTAAAACAGGGAGAACAGCCAGTACTTCCGACAGAGGTTAAGGTAAATTATTCGGATGATACATCGGAGACAAAGACAGTTGCCTGGGATGAGATTCCGGCAGGCGGCGACAGCTATACCGTAACCGGTACGATTCAGGATATCAATTTGCAGGCTGCTGTAAATGTCACGATGATCGGCGAGGTGGCCGCCGTTCTGAACTATTCTGTCGCAGTAGGAAGGAATGCACAGCTTTCGCTTCCGGCTTCCCGTCCGGCGGTTCTGGCAGACGGAACTGTGCTCACAGCAGAGTTTCCGGTGGTATGGGATACGACGGAAAATGTGACGGCACAGACAGGAACAAAGATCGTAAACGGTACCGCACAGGTATTTGATCAGGAGTTTGGAGTGACGGCGTCCGTGCGTGTTACGGATGGAACCTATGAGGATGGACCGGATGCGCTTCCGGGCACGCCGGAAATTTATGTCAATGGAGATTCCAGCAAGGAAGATTCCGAAGCGGCAGCCGTTATGAGCCTGCTGAGAGATGATAAGACCGCAAAAGATGACGACGCATGGAGCGGAAAGGGTACGATTGATTTCCGCCTGGATACGGCAGTTACCCTCAAAGGCTTTACCTTATATCTGAGAGACAGCGCGCCGACGTCCGATACGATGAAGATTTATTCTTCCGCAGATAATGGAGTGAACTGGACGCAGGCAGACTGTAAGGTGACAAACAGGCGTGAGGATGGCGTTACTGTCCGTACCTTTATGCCGCAGACGATGATCTCCGAAACGATGTTCCGCGTAGAATTTACAAAGAGAACTTCTGTTTTGGAGCTGGAGATCAATACCAAGATCCCAGGCTTCCCGATTGGAGCAAAGGCTGAGCTTTCTTCTTTGCAGGTGGGAGGACATATTGCAGATCAGGATGTCCTTGAGAGAGGATGGTATGGTATCGCAGACACCGAGCTTAGTGAAGCCGATGTGGAAGCAGCCGGAATGGATCATGCAGCCGTTACAGTTCTGAAAAAAGACAGCAAGGGTATCATCACGATTCTTCTGGAATCGGAAGATCATGCGGAACGCGGCATGTATCAGGTGCTTCTGGGAACAGGAAATGATGCGGAGGTATATGCGAGCGCAGATATGACGATGAGCGCTCCAAGTGAAGAAAGTTCAGGATCTGCTGCAAAAGCAGCCGATGGAAAAGACAGTACGATCTGGCACAGCAGATGGGGAAGCGGCGGAAACGGTTCCACAGACCTGACAGATCGACCGGAGGAGCGTTATTTGCAGATCGGGCTGAAGGAGAGTAAGAAGATCAGCGCGGTATCTTATCTTCCGAGACAAAGTCAGTACAACGGAACGGTTACGGAATACAGGATCGAAGTCAGTACAGATGGAAATAATTGGGAGACAGTTTCCAAAGGAAGCTGGGCAAAGGATGCTTCCTGGAAAAGGGCTGTTTTAGACACTGTGACAGAGGCAAAATATATCCGTCTGTATGGAGTAAGGACTGCTTCGGATGACGGAACAGAGGATAACAAATTTATGTCGGCTGCTGAGGTTCATGTCCTTTGTGTAACGGATCCTGCCGATGACGCTACAGAACTCTACAGTGGAAATACAAGCATTACACTGAATCCGGATACGTTTCCATATACAGGAAAGGAAATCACGCCGGAGCCGGTTGTCACGTATCAGGCTTCTGCGGATGGAGAGGCAATCACACTGGCAGAGGGAACGGATTATGAGCTTGACTATTCAAAGAATACGGAACCGGGAACGGCTGTGATCACAGTAAAAGGTATCGGAATGTATTCTGGAATTGTACAGGCGGCGTTTACGATTGAGGAGACAGACGTTGAAATCATAAGCTATGAGCAGGTAAATGTCACAACGGCAAAGGGCGAGCAGCCGAACCTTCCGGGTCTGGTAACAGCGCAGACGAATGTCGGGGAACAACTGATGGAGGCGCGCTGGGATAAAGTGGGCGGCAGTATGCTCAATACCTTTGGAACTTTTACCGTGTACGGTACGGTTGTGGATACGGGGGCACGTATTCCGGCAAGTGTAACTGTCAGCGATGTGACCGGCGTACAGCAGGTAACTCTGGCAACAAAAGCAGGAAGAGTTCCGGACATGCCGGAAGAAGTAACGGTATATTACAGTAATGGCGAAACAGAGAAGAAGGCCGTCACGTGGGAGCTGGAGGATGTATCGTTTGATGCTGCGGGTATCGTGGAAGTAGCCGGAATGGCAGGAAAGGCGGCAGCGAAGGCTTCCGTTCGTGTAGAAGAAGCAGAAGCAGACGCAAATGCCACACCGGAGTATACAAACCTGGCCTTGAATGCAGACGGCAGATCGAAGCCAAAAGAATGGCCGAGAACTTTTGCTTATGTTGCACCGGACGGAGATCCGGCATATTATGCAACGGATGGCGTCAAAGCATTTGTCAGCACGTCGTCAAAGAAGATCTGGAGCGACTGGGAGAGCGGAAAGTATCATACAAACGCTGATGCAGCCGCAGGCGCCAGCGATCATCTGCCGTTTGTGGTATCGGCATTTGGCACAGACGGCTCCACAGACAGTGCAGATCAGAAGAAATATACGGTAAACAAGGTTTCCATCGGATTTATGGAAGAAGATATTGCATCAGACCATAAGGTACGGCTTCCGGCTGATTACAAGATCGAGTATTACAGCGGGAACGACGGCGTGATCGATGCTTCCAGACTGGAAAATGCTTCTGCCGCTGAGTGCAGCAATGTAAAGAGCTGGGGGAGCGATAATCCGCTGAAAACACATGACGGCTGGACAGAAGTTACCTATACAGGAACGAAAACGGCGGCGCCGGAGCTTGCAGACTTTAAGCATATGGTGGATGTTACGTTCGAATCCGTCGAAACAACGGCGATCCGTATCACACTGACGCCGCAGGCGGAAAACTGGACGGGGCTTGAGGAATTTGAAGTATATTATGTTCCGGTTGAAGAGAAAACAGATTATACCGTACAGTCCATCCAAGTGGACGGACAAGATGTCCTGGCACAGTTTGATGAGGAGACAAAGACACTGGATTTGGATGCCGAAGGAGGAGAGATCACAGCGGCTGCCACAAACAATGCTTCTGTCACCATCCTGGATGCCGTGGAGGGAACAGCGAAGGTTATATTCCTTCCGGAAAACGGTGATGAGACAAAAAAGGCAGAGTACACGGTCAACTTTACAAAGGCACAGAATGGATACGTGGTATCTGCACAGGACGACCTGGTAGAGATCGAAAATGACAAGGCGGCGGAAGGTGAAAAAGTCAGCTTCCGGGCAGCGGATGGGTATGTTTTTGAGAATATGCCGGGTATCGCAAAGAGTTCGGATGACACAGAAACGGGCATTGAAGTAACAGAAGAAAATGGAAGCTACAGCTTTATCATGCCGGATTATCCGGTAAGTATCCACGGAAATGTGGCGCCGGAAATTTATCAGATTACCTATGAACTGGATGGCGGAACAGCGGAAAATCCAGCATCCTATACGATAGAGACGCGTACCTTTACACTGAAGAATCCGGTGAAGGAGAATTATGTCTTTATCGGCTGGACGTCCGGCACGGTAACAGAGCCAACGTCTCAAGTGAGCGTAAGAAAAGGCACGTTCGGAGAACTGAACTTTAAGGCAAACTGGCGTGCAGGAACAACTTACACGGTAAGTTTTGATTCCAATGGCGGTTCGGCGGTTCCGTCACAGGAGATTACCGTAGATTCTGTTATGACAGAGCCGGATGCTCCTGTAAAACGCGGTTATGAATTTGCAGGCTGGTACAGCGATGCAGAGCTTACAAATGTATGGAATTTTGCGGAAAATCGGGTAACACAGGATATGACGCTCCATGCAAAATGGTCGGAAGCTGAGATCAGGGTGAATACGGAACTTCCGGCACGTTTGATGGGAGAGGAATTTAAGCTTCCGGAAAATATCAGCGTGACAGCAGGAGGGGAAACCTTTGATACAGCGGTTAACTGGAATACAGACGATGTAGCGGCAGTAACGGCTGCTTCAGAAGTTGGCAGCTATTCTGTGAGAGGAACGATCGAGGAACTGGAGGACCGTGAAATTGAAGTAACGATCCTTGTTTCACCGGGGGATGTCATTTACTTCGTGGACAGCGGCGCATCTGCATTTACAGCGAAGGGAAAGGTGCTGGCAGAGGTTAACAAAGCAACAATGAAAAATACCGTTCCGGATCAGGCGTACGACAGCGCAGCCGGATGGGGCTTTACCAATCCTGGGGGTGACCTGGAAGTACACTCCGGATCAGATGCTTATGAATCCATCAGGAACTTCCAGGGCGGAGTGAATGGAAAGACGCTGACATATCAGTTCGCACTGAAAGCAGGTACTTATCGCGTGGCAGCAGGCTTTTATGATCCCTGGGCACAGTATGCAAATGGTAAGCGTCATGCAAAAGTATCTCTGACGGATGAAGCCGGTACAGAGCTTGCGGCAAAGGCGGACCACAATATCAGCGGGGCAAAGGATACCGTAGAGTTTACGAACATTACTCTGACAGAGGATTGCAGCGTGAAGCTCAATGTCATCCCACGGAATACGGGGTCTGATAATAATGACGTTATGATCAGCTTTATCGTGATTACCGGAGAGGAGAACAATATTCCGGATGCAGCCTCCAAACGTGGTCTTGAAGCTGCGATTTCCATCGCAGATGCTCTGGATAAAGACGAATATACAGAGGACAGCTATCAGGCGCTTGCAGACGCCCTGGAAGCAGCCAGGGAAGCATATGCGGCGGAAGGATTGTCAGAGGAGGAGATCCAGCGGCATATTGACGCCCTGTCAGAAGCAGTGGCAGGTCTTGTATGTGCAGGAAAGGCAGAAACGCCGGGTCTTATCAGTGAGCTTGAACAGAAACAACAGGAACTTGCAGAGAAGATCAGAGAACTGGAAGCTGCCAATACATCTGTTGAAAATCTTACGGCAGATTTGCGGGAAGCGGAAGCGGAAGTAACACGTCTCACAGGAGAGCTGAATACGGAAACGCAGAGAGTGGAAGCTCTGACAACAGAATTAAACGAAACAAAGCAGGCAATCGAGGATTTGAAAGATACATCTGAGTTTGAGGCTTTGCAGAATCGTGTGGAAGAGCTTCAGAGTCAGATTGAGAGCGCACAGAACCGTGCTGCGGAGCTTGAGGGAGAGCTGGCAGAAGCAAAGAAGCAGGCAGAAACACTTCGCGCATCCCTGACGGAGACAAAGAATCTGATGGAAACGCTGGAGGCAGAGCGCACAAGGATAGAGAACGAGATCCAGGCGCTCAGGGAAGCGGAGAAGAAAGCGCTGGAGGATGCACAGAAAGCAAAGGATGAGATCGAGCGTCTGAAAGCCGCGAATGCCGTACAACTGAAAAACGGCGATACCGTCACAGTGAAGGGTGTTAAATACCGTGTGACAAATGCAGAGAAAAAGCAGGCATGTGCATATGGGGCAGAGAATAAAAATCTCCGCACGATCACTGTGGCGTCCAAAGTCACAATCAATGGTGTGAGCTGCCAGGTAACGGCGGTCGCAAACAACGCATTTGCAAACCTGAAAAAGGCAGCAAAGGCGGTTATAGGCAGCAATGTGACAACGATCGGCAAAAAGGCATTTTATGGCGATAAGAAACTTAAGAAGATCACCGTAAAGAGCAAAAAGCTTAAGAGTATAGGCAAAGGAGCGCTGAAAGGCATTTCTGCGAAAGCAGTGGTTAAAGTGCCGAAGGCAAAGAGAAAGGCTTATAACAAACTGTTCAAAGGAAAAGGGCAGAAAAAAAGCGTAAAAATAAAATAGGCGGTTAGAGGAAAAGTCAGGCGCGGGTCTGCGGGTCCGCCGTCTCATGCAGAGGTACAGGAGACGGCGGACCTCATAGGCCGCTTTTCGAGAAGCTGATTACGGAGTGTATTCGGAGGATGGCAGACTGGAAACCGGAAAATCAGCAGAGATGGCAGGTGTAAAGGGTGCGTTCCAGGGATTTCATCTTTTGTATGCCTGCACGCTGACAGGTAATGATGGAAGAAAGGATGGGAAGCAAATCTTCGCAGACAGGGAAGCGGAGTGCATTTTCCGACATTTGGATGGCTCCTTCATGGTGCGGAATCATTTCACGCAGGAAGTTTCCGCTGATGCTGTTGTCCGTGCAGGCATTTTCCATGCGCGTAAACATTGTTTGAGAAATTGAATCAAAGCATTGCAGATAGGACGAAAGATCCTGTTCCGTGTTGGTATAGAGGCAGCAGCGGTTCAGGATTTTTGTCATATCTTCAATGCTTTTTGTCTGTTCTCTAATGATGTTTTCCGCAAGATTCTGTAAAGGAATCCAGGTGGTGTATTGGAGAAGGTTATGGGACATGTAAATCGCGGTCTGGTGGTGCGGAAGCATCTGCACGATAAAATTGTGGGAAATACTGTCCGTGCATCCGGCATTTGTCATTTTGCGCCGCATTTCATTTAAGAGATCATAAAAACGGGATACATATTGGGTGGTCACTTTGCTTAATTCCATCTGACAGTGCATGATAAGCGCCTCTGCTTTTCTTTTATTATAAAAATATGCCGGATAAGTCCCTTAGGTGACAGAAAAATCGCTTGACAAAAACGAAGACTTACGATATAGTTCAAAAAGTAAACAGTATACAAAGTGAACAAAAATGGAGAGACTGAAATGGAAAAAGAACTTCAGGAAAATCTGTTGCAGGCATGGGTTGAAATGTCGGTATGTATCCGGGGAAACCGGATGCTTTCTCAGGTTTCTTTTAATGAGATCGTGATCTGCGGCATTCTGTACCGCAATGCTCTTTGGAAGGAAGCCCCGCTGACGGCAACGGATCTTTGCGAAAGAATGAAGCTTCTGAAATCGCAGATAAACCGGCTGACAACTGCAATGGAAGAGAAGGGGCTGATCTGTAAAAGACGCAGTATGGAGGACAAACGGAAGATTTATCTTGAATTACAGGAAAAAGGCAGGGGGCTGTATGAGCAGGAGCATAAGCGGGTCATGAAAATCCTGGATGCGGTCACGGAAGCGCTGGGAGAGGACGGAGTGGAACAGTTGACCGGGCTGGTAAAGGAAACCGTTGCGGTAGTAAACAGAGAATAGTGGAGGTAAAGTTTATGAGCGTTAAAATTATTGTAGATTCTGCCTGTGACATTACACAGGAAAAGGCGAAGGAAGCAGGACTGGATATTCTGCCGCTGAAGACCATGTTCGGAGAAGTGGAATATCTGGATGGGGTGACTTTGGGGCATCGGGAGTTTTTTGAAAAACTGATTGAGTCGGAGATACTGCCGACGACCAGCCAGATCGCACCCTATGAGTACGAAGAAAGATTCAGGAGAATCAAGCAAGACGGAGATACCGCCGTGTGCATTACGATTTCTTCTGCACTCTCCGGATGTTATCAGAGCGCCTGCATTGCAAGAGAGGGTTATGAGGACTGCGTCACAATTGTGGACAGTCAGAATGTGTGCATTGGCGAACGGATTCTTGTGGAGTATGCGCTGGAACTGAGAAATCAGGGAAAAAACGCGCCGGAAATTGCGGAAGCGCTGGAACGAAAAAAAGGGGATATTCGTGTGATTGCATTGCTGGATACGCTGGAATATCTGAAAAAGGGCGGCAGAATTTCGCAGACGGCCGCGCTTGCGGGGACACTTTTGTCCATAAAACCAGTGATTGCGATTGAGCATGGGGAAGTCGTTATGTTAGGAAAAGCCAGGGGTTCGAAGAACGGGAACAATCTTTTGACGGAATACGTAAAAAAGTCGGGGGACATTGACTTTGAGATGCCGTACTGTCTGGCTTACAGCGGGCTTTCCGACGCCGTACTGCAAAAATACCTGGCGGACAATGCAGCGCTCTACCGGGGAAAAACAGAACAGATTCCTGTCAGCACCATTGGAAGCTCGATCGGAACCCATGTGGGGCCGGGGGCGATCGCAGCAGCGTTTTATGCGGGATAGTCCCCGCATAATCGCTAAAATCGTAGAAAATAAGCCATATCTGAAAATAAGTCTATCATCTAACAGAAAGAAGATTGCAGTTTCTCAGTAAATTCCTTATAATTTTTACTAAATCAAAAACCAAAGAGATTAGTTTTGGTGAATCCGGCGATATTCGTTTGGCGTTATGGCCTCCATCTTTTTGAAGGTGCGTGTGAAAACATTGGGGTCGTGATAGCCCAGGGATTCTCCGATGGCCTTGCAGGTGAGGGAGGTAGTTACCAGCAGTTCTTTTGCACGGTCGATTTTCTTTCGTGTTACATAGTCCACGAAGGTAATCCCGAAATGTTTTTTAAAGTACTGGGAGAGATAATTCTGGTTCATACCGACAGCATCCGCCAGCAGGGTCAGATGAATATCCGCCAGATGGCTGTCTATAAAGTCCAGCAGAGTCTGTTCGGAAGAACTGACGGCAGAACCGTTGTTTTTTTGAAGGGATGCGTAAATATGGAAAAAATGGCATCCAAAATTTTTCAGGTTTTCAGGCAGAAGAATTGCATGGAGGACGGAGAGGAATTCATGTTCTTCCATAGAAAATACAGAAGAAAAACGGATAGCCTGTTCATAAAGGCCCTCCTGTAAAAGGAAAAGAATCTCCTGGACGATGGAACGAAGCTGGGAAAAAGGAATATCTTTTTGCCGGAAGTCCGACAGTAATTTCTCCACATAGGCAGAACATTGGCCGGGGGCTGTTTTCAGCAGGGAGGTCACCTGCTTCTTGTGTTCGGGAAGCAGCTTTCCGAGGGAGGCCGAAATATCCTCTTGTGTATACATGGTTTTATCGGCGGCAGTTCCGTGGCTTTCGAACAGATTCAAAGCCTGGGTGTAAAAATGAAAGGTCTCATGGATATCCTGAAAAACAGGACTGAATACGCCTTTGTATTCGGAAGGAAAATCTTTTAATTTTAATTTCAGATAGAGTTCCAGACCGTAAAGCTTCCTCTTAATGAGTGTCTCATCCGGGGCATCCATAAAGCACAGGAAGAAAGAAGGAGAGGAGGAGACACGGTATCCAAAGGAATCCGGGAGATTGCGAAAAAGCTCCTGGAGACTTGGAAGAGTGTCTGAGGCGCTGGATAGATCCGGCACAGGCTGGCCATTTTTTAAATGGTTTAATTTAAAAATAGCAATACAAAAAACGGCGTCCGGGGCGAAGAGAGAGAGCCGGCTGCAAAAGGAATCGATGGCTTCTGTTTCCATATTTCCGGTAAAAAGGCCGGAAAAGAATGCGTTTATAAGCTGGGGCCGGTCATTTTCCTGACGTTCGCAGAGAAGCTCCACCGCTGCGCGCAGATCCTGAAAACCGGTGTTTACGGGGCTTGTATCGGCAGGAACGGAAGGAATATCCGCCTGATGAAGCCGTTTCAGGATGGAGGATACGGTTTCCCTTATCCGGTGGAAGAGAATAAAATGAAGGAGAACTGCCAGAAGGATGGCTGTCAGCATGACAACAAGCGTCAGCGCCAGAAAGGAATGGAGCTGCCTTGTGATGAGGAGTCCGGGTTCTACATCCAGGTAAAGGAGTTTGTGAACCGGAGATTTTTTCCAATAAATGCGGTAGGTATCGTCCGCTTTGCAAATGGTTTCACCTTCGGAAGCATTCCAGTCAAAAGCAGAGAGCGCAAGGATGGAGGCGTAATCTTCTTCGGCAGGCTGGTTTAAAATCGTCCGGGACTGGGTGTCCAGGAGATATAAATAGCTGGTCTGGTCATTGTTCAGACGGCCCAGGGTCTGGTTCAGAAGGGATTCCTTTACAAGCAGAACAAGGACGGCGTCGGATGCACGGTAACCGGAAAGATTGACAGCAAAAGGAAGGCATCTGCCGTAATCGGAGAATTGCCCGGTGGTGGTGCAGGTGCGGATATTTGTGGGCGGGCACAGCGTATTTTTATAGTCCTTTTTCATAAGTTCATCAAAAAAAATCCTCCGGATAGTCCTCAAATACCCGGTATCTGGTAAAAAAGTCCTCTGCGTTGAAGGTTCCGCTCTGGGTGAAAACGATGCCTGGATTTTTAAAATATAAAAAAACGTCCGAGAAAAGATCGGAGTTAAACAGGGACTCTCTGAGCGCCGTATCAAAATGGTACAGGGCGAGAGAAGCCGCCGTATGACGGAGATCTTCTGTGTGAAGCAAAGTGTGGTAATCAGAAGAGTTGCTGCGGGCAAGAGCCATCGCCTGGTCAGAAGCCGAGGAAAGAGCATTGTCCAGAGTGCTGGACGCGGCATGAAGAAAGTTCTTATTGTTGGCGCTGATCTTCCGGGTAATCAGACCGTCCGCATGGTAAGTGATGACGGAGCAGGGAAGAATGATCAGCGCGCAGAAAAGCGCGAAAAAAAGCAGGATATTTCGAAAGGAATCTTTATTTTTCGTGGAAATCAGGAAAATCAATTTGCGATACACAGGGGTCACTCCTCCGGACAGATTTTTTTTAGTATACAATGCGGAGAATGTTCCGTCAACAGGAAAGGAAAAGGGAAGATGCGAAGGAGAGGAAGAAAAATTGCAGTAATGGCAGTACTTGCGTGTATGCTGTTTGGCTGTGCAGGCAGCGGGGGAAAAGGAGAACCTGGGCCGGATATCAGAGAGACGGCGGAGGGCCGGAGGAGAGAGATTACCTTCCCCTTAAATGAGCAGATCACGATTACGGCAATGGTACGGGATTTTAACAGGGACAGAACCAGGGAAATCGACAGGATACTGGAGGAAAAAACAAATATCAGGATTGAATGGACGATCGTTTCACCCACGGAGTATGCTGCGGTATTTGAACAGAAATTTCATTCGGGGGAGCTTCCGGATTTGTTCGAGACGTGGAAAGAGGCCGCTGACCGGTTTTGTGACGAGGGGGAATTTGTAGATTTCTCCGGCTATCTGGATCAGATGCCGCATCTGCGGGCATGGATGGAGAAGATTCCCGCCATCTACAATGACACAGCGGACGGCGAGGGGCGTCTGTACTGTCTGACGACCTTTAATACCAGAGGGCAGGCGCCCAAACAGTCGATATACCGGAAGGATCTGTTTGAGAAAGAGGGGATCAAAGCGCCCGAAAATCTGGAGGAGCTGTATGACGCGCTGGTGAAGCTGAAAGAGAAATATCCGGACAGCATTCCGGTCGGAAACCGGTGGGGGCTGGAAAATCTGCTGGCGGCTGTGGCGGGCCTGTATCATACCAGAACAGGAGTTTACCTGGATAATGAAGAGCTGGTGTATCAATATGGCCCGGCGACAGAAGAATTCAGGGCGGCGGTGGCTACCCTTCAGAAGTTTTACAAAAAGGGACTGATCGACCCGGAATTTGCCACCATTTCGGATGAACAGTTTGTAAAGAATATTACGGATGGAAAGACGCTTTTTCTCTTTTCCGAATACCTGTGCTGTCTGAATACAAAGGCGCAGGGAGACTGGAACGGGGAAGGGAAAAAGAAGAACCCGGCGTTTGAGATGGCGCCGCTTACGCCGATGGATACGGAGCTTGGAAAGGGGCTGATCGATGTTCAGGCTCCTACCTCAAGGGGACATTTTGCAGTAGGCGTCAACAGCCGTTCAAAATATATTGACGAGATGATTGCTCTGCTGGATTATCAGTATTCGGATGAAATCATTGATCTGGTAAACTGGGGAGTGGAAGGCGAGACTTATGAAATGAAAGACGGAGACAAAAAATGGCTGATCGGAGAAGCAGAGAGGGAAGAAAAGGGACTGGATGCCAGAAGCGGCATGTGGGTTCCGATCGACCAGGACTGCTCGGACGCCACGCTGGACGCCAGGGACAGGGAGCTGATTACGAAGGCAAATGCCAGGGCAGAGGAGTTCGCTTTTTATGAGCCGAAAAAGACGCTGGCGTTTACCGGAGAAGAGAAGGAGATACTGGAAGGAATTACGGATGCCTTAAATAAATACACCCAGGAGAAGTATCTGAAATTTATCACAGGAGAACTGGACATGGAGAAGGACTGGGAAGATTTCGTGCAGGGGCTGGAGGATGCAGGTTATAAAGAGGCTCTTGAGATATACAGAAAAAAATATGACGCATTGCCAGAGGAGCAAAAAGGGCTGGATACCAGTCTTGGCTTTTAGGCAGAACCTTTCGTTTTCAGGGGAATCCCCGGGAGATCTCCCCTTTCAGGATAGAAAGCGGCTGGGAAAACAGCCATGACAGACAGGAAATGGAGGATAAGAAATGAGGAAAAAAGGAACAGGAAAAAGACTTCTGGCGCTTATGATGAGCGCGGCAATGCTGACGCCATCCATGTCGGCGCTGGCTTCAGATGCGAAAAGCTTGGGCGGCGTGGAACAGGTGTATTCAGAAGAAGCCGAGAGGGAAAAAGAAGGAACCGGAAGAGAACAGGTAAATTTCAACCGCAACTGGAAGTTTATTCGAAACGATGTAGAAGGAGCGGAGGCAGCTTCTTATGATGATTCTTCCTGGGTAGACGTGGGAATCCCGCATAATTTCAGCATTCCTTATGAGATGGCGGCACAGTTTTACGTGGGATACGGCTGGTACCGAAAGGCTTTTGAGGTGCCGGAGGACTGGAAGAATAAGAAGATCGAACTGGAATTCGAGGGTGTTTTCCAGGTAGCGGAGGTCTATGTAAACGGACAGAAAGCAGGAACCCACGAGGGAGGATATTCGGGATTTGTCTATGATATTACGGACTATCTTCACACGGGAACCAATCTGGTGGCGGTAAGGGTGAACAACATCTGGCAGCATGACCTGGCGCCCCGTGCCGGAGACCATCAGTTTACCGGGGGTATTTACCGGGACGTGTACCTGAATGTGACAGAGGATGTACATGTGGCATGGTATGGCACTTATGTCACGACGCCGGATCTTACGAATCCCGGATTTGACGAAAGCGCCGCAAACATTGATTTTACCCAGTTCCCCTCAGAGGAGGAAATTCGGGCCAATCTTTCGGCAAAGCGCTCCAATGTGCGGGTGCAGACAGAGGTCGAGAACGATTCTGATGAGGAGAAGGAAGTACAGGTGTTCCACAAGGTAACCGATGCGGACGGAAAGACCGTTGCGGAGTTTGCCTCGGAGACAGCGACCGTGGCAGCGGGGGAGACGGCTGTGCTTGACGCGGTCAGCCGGCAGATTTCCGGTATCGAGCTGTGGAGTCCGCAGCACCCGTATTTATACAAGGTTTATACCACAGTGACCAGCGGAGGGGTGCAGACAGACGTCTATGAGTCCTCGTTCGGATTCCGCTGGGCGCAGTACAAAAACGACGGATTCTATCTGAACGGGGAAAAGGTTCTGCTGGATGGGGCGAACGCCCATCAGGATCATGCAGGATTTGCAGATGCGGTCACGGACGAGGGATTATACCGTGACGTGGCAATGATCAAGGAATGCGGTATGAACTTCATCCGTGGTTCCCATTATCCCCATGATCCGTCCTATGCAAAGGCATGCGATGAGCTGGGAATCCTGTTCTGGTCCGAGTGTAATTTCTGGGGAATGGGCGGCTCGGCAGGAAAGGATGCGGACGCCGCAATGAGCGCTTCCGACTGGTTTAAGGACGCCTATCCGCAGAATCCGGAGGACGAAGCGGCTTTTGAGAACAGTTGTCTGGAATCTCTGGAGGCGATGATCCGGGTGAACCGGAATCACCCGTCTATTATCAACTGGAGTATGGGAAATGAAGTATTCTTTACGGCCAGCGGCACACAGAATAAGGCGAAGGCTCTGGTGAATAAGATGCGGAACCGCGCCCATGAGCTGGACCCGACCAGAAAAGCAGGCATGGGAGGATGCCAGAGAGAAGGCTATGACAGCCTGGAGATCTGTGACATCGCAGGATATAATGGAGACGGCGGAAAGTTTGAAAATAACTGGATGCCGAATGTGGTGGCTGAATACGGCTCGAAAGTACAGGACAGACCGGGGGAGTACCGCCCTTATTATGACCAGATTCAGGGAGGTTCCGTGGAAGAATATACCCTGAAAACAGGAAGCGCAGGTCTGAGTCTGTGGTGCGCCTTCCACCACGGAACGATCGGCGGCGACGGGCTGGCGAAGATGGGAATTATTGATTACTATCGTCTGCCTTTGAATACCTGGTACTGGTACAGGGAAAAAAATACCGGCGTGGCAAGGGAGGCTTCTGTGAGCGGCACGGCTGAGCGCATGGAGATTACGGCCTCCGACACGGAGATTACGAATGACGGAAAGAAGGATACGAAGCTGACCGTCACGATGCTGGATCAGGACGGCAACTGGGTCAGTGATACGAGGAAAGTAACGCTGACCGTAAAAGAGGGGCCGGGTATCCTGCCGGGCGGAAAGAAGTATACCTTTACTCCGGATAAATCCATGCGGGATGGAAAAGCAAGCATAGAATTCCGCTCCTTTTACGAGGGGACGACGGTGATCTCGGCTGAGGCGGAGGGACTGCCGGAGGCAACGATTACCATTCAGACGAGAGATACGACAGGTACGGACAACGGGGAGGAACCGGAGAATTTCTATGATGCGAGCCTGTGGGGAACCCTGACAGAGAAAATCGAGGAGCCTTTCGCTTACGGAAGCGCAAATGCCGCATCAGGAAGGCCGGTATTCCCAAGCAGCAACGCAGCGGAGGGAGAACTGGCCACGGACGGGAATCCAGATACTTCCTGGGTGGCAGAGAAAACAGGAGACGGGGAATATTTTCTTCTGGACCTGGAGTTTGTTCTCTATCTTTATAAATTAAAGCTGGGATTTTCCAGCGCGCCGTATCCATATACGATGGAAACGGCAATGGATAAAAACGGTCCGTGGACAGAAGCGGCAGCTTATACCGGGGAAACCATTGGAAGCCGGATGGAGGAAGAGACCCTGAGCGGCGTGGAAGCCCGTTACGTGAGAGTGACTTTTACGGATGTGCCCGAGGGGGAGAAAGCGTTTTTATCTGAAATCGAAGTATACGGAAATGTTTCCGCCCAGGCTCCACAGTATGTAACAGAGGGCGTTTATCTTTCAGAAACAGCGGACTATGACGCCATTACGACCGGATGGGGCGAAAAAGGGAAAAATGTTTCCTGCGAGGGTTCCCCGATCTGTATCGGCGGGAAGCGTTATGAAAAGGGAATCGGGCTTCATGCGAACAGCAGCATTCCTTATGAGACAGCGGGAAAATATGCAAGGATTACCGGAGCAGCGGGAATCGACAACGAGGTAAGCGGCGGAAACGCACTTTTCAGGATTTATGCAGATAACAGGCTGATTTATGAAAAAGAGCTTTCCGGAGGGGAAGCAGACGAATTCAACCTGAGCATCAGCGGCGTACAGAACATCCGTCTGGAGACGGACGCAAACGGAAATGATTCCCAGGATCATACGGACTGGGCAGACGTAAAGCTTTTGGGCGCCGTGCGGGACGTGAGCCTGAAGGGAAGCGGGCTGACAGCTTCCTGTGTGGGTATGACCTCCGGGCTTTATGCAGGGGAGACCTACGAAGGGATTTATTCGATAGAAAATACAGGAAAAACGGCGAAAAACGTGCAGATGGCTGCGGTTCTTTACGGGCAGGATGGAAAGCTTGTGAATTTTGCGGTTCAGTCTGTAAAAGCCGGAGCAGAAAAAAAGAACAACATGGATTTTAAGATGGATATGCCTGCGGATATTACAGGATATCATCTGGAACTGCTTGCATGGGAGAAGGAGACACTGACGCCTCTTGCAAACAGGGTATGCGTGTATGCAGATCCGGATTATTTAGAGAAAGAGGATGGCAGCAGGGTTTCCTGGGAGAAAACAGATGGAGAGGACGCTTCCCTGAAAAAAGAGGGAACCTGGAAAAATTGGCCGTCGAACGATGCCTATGGGGGAACAGAGACGTACAATAATCCTTCGGAGAGCAATTCCAGCATCTCGTATGAGTTCACCGGGGAATATGTCCGTATCGGCGCGAAGGTAGATTCCAGCCAGGTGGGAGCAGACGTCTATCTTGACGGAGTTAAGGCGGGAACATTCAGCACGACAGCCTCAGATACCAGTACGAATGTTTACCGGGAGGTATGGGCGTCTGAAAAGCTAAGTGCAGGAACGCATACGATAAAACTGGTTCCGATTGGAAAATTTGGCCTGGATTATATTGAAGTGGGAACAGAAAAGGAGGATTCCGGAAAGGAAGAAGGACAGCAAATCCGGAGTCTGAAAGACGCCTGTGCAGCGCTTTTGGAAGTGATAACAGGCGGAACCCTTGCAAAGTATACGGATGACAGCCGGAGTGCGGCAGCCACGGCGCTTGAGGAGGCCGGCAGCGTACTCGCACAGGAGAATCCGGCGGAGGAGGCGTGCAGCCAGGCGGCAGAGAAGCTTGCCAGTGTACTGGTTTTAAAAGAAGAAGCAGATTTGACAGAGCTGAATGCGGCGATCAGAGAGGCGGAAGGAAAGAGAGAAGGAGATTACACGGAGGAGAGCTGGGCGGACTTTAGGAAAGCGCTTGCGGCAGCGAAGGAAGCGGCGGCGAAAGAAGGAGTGAGCCAGGAGGAAGCCGATCAGGCAAGAAGCGGTTTGCAGGAGGCAATGGCGTCGCTGAAAGAAAAAGAAGAACCGCCGACGCCGCCGGAGAAAGCGGACATGACAGAGCTGAATGCGGCGATCAGAGAGGCAGAAGGAAAGAGAGAAGGAGATTACACGGAGGAGAGCTGGGCGGACTTCAGGAAAGCGCTTGCGGCGGCGAAGGAAGCGGCGGCGAAAGAAGGAGTGAGCCAGGAGGAAGCCGATCAGGCAA
>CALCMD010000006.1 GCA_937965795.1 uncultured Lachnospiraceae bacterium
CGGACAAACGGTTTTCAAGACCGCCTCGTTATGACCACTTCGATACCTCTCCAAGTCAACGCAAGGAATATTTTAGCATTACTTTCTATCTATGTCAACAACAAATTTTCTTTTTGTACAAAAAATTGTAACAGTTCAGGCTTCACTGTTACGGAATCCGCCCCATTTAAAGTTTGTCTGCGACAAAGGGGCGTATTCCCTCTTGGCCAAACTGCACGTTCTCACGGTCAGCGCAGTAAATGCGCAGACCTGGCTGAACGGTTACAAAAAATTTCAGCAATAGCCAGGTCTTCCGGTGTGGTGATTTTTATATTCTCATAGGAACCCGGAATCAGTTTTACCCTGCGTCCGGTAGTCGTTTCCAGAACCATCGCATC
This sequence comes from uncultured Lachnospiraceae bacterium, assembly GCA_937965795.1. GTDB lineage: Bacteria > Bacillota > Clostridia > Lachnospirales > Lachnospiraceae > Hominisplanchenecus_A. Next base: position 378 of record CALCMD010000006.1, read on the forward strand.
ATCGGTCACTGTAATATGGTTACCATTTATGATTTTCTTATACGCATCCGTAATCATTTCATACGAAAATACCTGCGGCGTCTGCACCATCCATACAAGCTCCCGCTGCGGCGTATACTCTGCAAACCCTTTCCTGTCGCTGATTTTAATCGTATCCTTGACCGGCATCCCCACTGCACAGGCGCCATAGTGCCGCACGCCTTCCTGTGCGCGTTCCAGAATATCCTGTGTCAAAAACGGCCTGGCGCCATCATGAATATACACATAATCGCAGCCTTTTGCCGCTTTCAGTCCTTCGTATACGGAATGGTATCGTTCCGCCCCCCCCGCCACGATTTTCTTCACCTTCGTAATCCCGTAACGTTCCACAATCTCCCTTCGGCAATAATCGATCTCGTCCTGTCCTGTCACCAACACGATTTCCTCTATGAACGGACACTTCTGGAACTGTTCAAGGGAATAGTACAGAACAGGCCGTTCTTTTATAAGTAAATACTGTTTCCGTACAGGGGAATCCATCCGTGTTCCTTTTCCGGCGGCCAATACGACCGCCACGTTTTTCTCTTTCATAACTTCTCTGTTACCTCTCGCCCAATTTCAGATTTGGCACCGCATTTAAATCCAGCCCATGACGTGTGCCCGCCAGGTATTCATAATATGCCGCCGTACCGATCATAGCTGCATTGTCCGTGCAAAAAACCGGAGACGGATAGTAAAATGCGACATGATTTTTCCGACATGCTTCTTCCATCGCCAGGCGCAGCGATGAATTCGAAGCCACCCCTCCGGCAATCGCAAATTTATCGAAACCAAATTCTTTAACCGCCATCATGGAATGTTCTACCAGGACGTCAATCACCGCTTTTTGAAAGGACGCCGCCACATCTGCCTCGATAATTGGCTCGCCTTTCATTCTGCATCCGTTCAGATAATTCAAAACGGCTGATTTCAAGCCGCTGAAGCTGAAATCATAGGGCGCATCCGCCACGCGCGCTTTCGGAAAGGAAATGGCGTCCGGGTTTCCCTCTTTGGACAGCCGATCAATCTTCGGCCCTCCCGGATAGCCCAATCCAATCGCCCGCGCCACTTTGTCAAAAGCCTCTCCTGCCGCATCATCTCTGGTCCTGCCGATAATTTCGTATGTTCCATAATCCTGCACGACCACCAGATGCGTATGCCCGCCGGAAACCACCAGACACGCAAACGGCGGCTTCAGATCCGGATGTTCAATATAATTGGCTGAAATATGGCCCTCGATATGATGCACGCCGACAAGCGGCAGATTTTTTGCATAACTGATCGCCTTCGCCTCTGAAACTCCTACCAGAAGCGCGCCTACCAGCCCCGGTCCATAGGTAACGCCGATCGCGTCCAGGTCGTCCAGCATAACCTCCGCCTGCGAAAGCGCCTCTTCAATCACCTGATTAATCTTCTCAATGTGTTTTCTGGAGGCGATCTCCGGCACGACTCCTCCATACAGCTTATGAAGCTCGATCTGGGAAGAAATCACATTCGAGAGAACTTCTCTTCCATTCTTCACGACAGCCGCCGCCGTCTCATCGCAGGAGCTTTCTATCCCCAATATCAAAATGTCTTTTTTTTCTTTCATCTTGTTTCCCTCTCTCCAGGCCGCAATCTGCCGTTAATCTTCAAATATAAGTTCCGCCGTTTTTCCATCCTTTCCCGGAAATGCAGCAGGAAAAATTTTGCGCGCATCCTCAATAAATTCTTCCGGCCGAACCAGCGACGGACTGTAATGGGTCAGCCACATTTCCCGCACCTCTGCCGCTCTCGCCAGCTTCGCCGCCTCTTTGAACGTCATATGCTTATACTCTCTGGCTTTCTGCTCTTTGTCCGGCTCGCCATACATTCCTTCGCAGATGAACAGATCTGATTTTTCGGCATAGTCCACAATCGACTGCGTTGGCCTGGTATCTGTACAATAGGCGAGCTTGATTCCCTTTCTCGGAGCGCCAAGAACCATCTCAGGCGTATAGGTTTCCCCATTCTCCCGCACCGTCTGTCCTTTTTGGAGCAGGCTCCAGCATTTTAGCGGAATGCCCGCCGCCCTTGCACGCTCCGCGTCAAATTTCCCCGCACGGTCAATTTCCACTGTGTAGCCATAACATAAAACATTGTGATTCACTTTATAAGCTCTGATTCGATATCCTTCCATTTCAAAAGTCTGCGCCGCTCCCTGAATCTCCAGGAATTTCAATTCAAAAGGCAGTTCCGGCGCAATCACCCGCAAAGCATTCACGACTCTCTCCAATCCCTTCGGGCCGATCAAAGTCAATGGCTCGTGACGCTCTGCATTCCCCATCGTCAGCAAAAGCCCTGGCAGCCCGCTGATATGGTCGCCATGATAATGCGTAAAACAAATGACGTCAATCGGCTTAAAACTCCAACCTTTTTCTTTGATCGCAATCTGCGTCCCCTCTCCGCAATCTATCAAAATGCTGCTTCCATTATAGCGAAGCATCAGGGAGGTAAGCCACCGGTAAGGCAGCGGCATCATTCCTCCCGTCCCAAGCAAACATACATCTAACATTCCTGTTTCTATCCTTTTCTTCCAGATTTTAGTCTCATTTTAGCACAAATGCAAATCTCACTCAAGTAGTTTCCCATAGCAGGAAGGGGTATCCTTTCCCTGGATACCCCTTCCCTGCCTCTTTTTCATCAAAGCAATTCTGTCTGTTCACGGACTTCAACCGGAATCTCGAATTCTTTGATCATTCTATCATAACATTCCTCGCACAGATCAAAGCTGTGTGTTTCTCCATCTTTTCCCGAAAAATATCCCCAGCCTTTGTCCATATGAAGAAACTCTTCCTGCGCAATCCCCTGATGGGTTTTGATTTCCTTTTTACATTTGTTACAGTAAACCGTCTCGTTCTTCCTCATATGCTTCCTCCCCACGAACCGGACGGGTTCGCCCGTTTCTCTGCATCGTCTGTTTGTACCGTAAACAGCATATCAAAAAACGTCGTTTCTGTATAGTGGAAATTATACGTAATGCAGGAAGGAAGTCTCTGTGAAATTCATGATGACCGCATCCTCCACAGGTCTTTCATAAAAATTTTTCCGTATGCCAAGCTCCTGGAATCCCAGCTTCTCATACAGGTTCCTCGCCGGCACATTTCCTTTTCGCACCTCCAGCGTATAGACACGGATTCCCCGTTCGCTTCCCCGCCGGAGCAATTCTTTCAGCATTCTTTTCGCAATCCCCTGACCCCTGCTCTTTTCCTCCACCGCCACATTGGTGATCTCCGCCTCGTCGAACGATTGGAGCAGACCGCAGTATCCCACGATCTCCCCGTCCTCTTCCACTGTCAGAAAAAGCGTGCAATCCTGTTTTATGGAATCCGCAAACCCCTTTTTTGACCAGGGCATTGAAAAAATCTGTTTTTCAATCTCCGCTACCCTCTGCAAATCAGAGGGCTTCATTTCCCGTATCGTCAGCATATTTTTTCTTTCTCCGCCCGTTCCCGCTCCGCCTGCGACAGACGCAGGTAATTGGGCTGATGTTCTTTGGCCGAAACGGTCTTTCCTTCCCGGAAATACGCAAGCGCCCGTACTGCTACTGCGCCCGCCCTCTGTTTATTCATATGTGCCGGTGCAAAATGATACGGAACCCTTACCTTTTCCTCAATCTTCTCCCGGTACACAGGCACGCCGTCTCCCAGGAAAATGACCTCCTGTCTCAGTTCATTGATCTTTTCCATCAGTTCCTCCAGCGAAACTGCCGTCTGTTCCTCCCGGACCCTCAGCTCCCCTGCTTCAAATCTGTAAATTCCGGTATATACCTGATTTCTTCTGGCGTCCATCATCGGACAGATGAGATGGTCTGTCCCATACAGATTGCAGGCCAGCCCTTCCAGCGTCGGAATTTCTACCAGAGGCTTCTCAAGCGCCAGCCCCAGACCTTTTGCCGTAGCCGAACCGATCCGCAGTCCGGTAAAAGAGCCGGGTCCTGCTGCCACGGCCACCGCATCGATTGTATTTAAATCCAGCTCTATCATCTTTGCAATTTCATCCAGCATAGGTAAAAGCGTCTGCGAATGCGTTTTTTTATAATTCACCGTATATTCCGCCAGCATATTGTCATCCTCTGCTACAGCTACAGAAGCGACAAGACCTGAGCTGTCAATCGCCAAAATCTTCATTTCTCCCCAGCCTTTCTCCATTTTTTCCAACCGTAATTTTCCGGTAATCAAATCCTTTTTCCAGATTTTTTTCGATGCGAACCGGAATCGCTTCTTCCGGAATAATTTCTCCGATCAGCTCCGCCCACTCGATCAGGCAGACCCCTTTTCCGTAAAAGCAGTCCTCATAGCCGATCTCCTCCATCTCCTCGACGTCTCCGATGCGGTAGACATCGAAATGATACAGGGGCATCCGGCCTTTCTCATAAATCTGAACAATCGTAAAGGTCGGACTGCTGATCGGCTCTGTAATTCCAAGCCCTTGCGCCAGTCCCTGCGCAAATACTGTTTTCCCCACGCCCAGGTCACCATTTAACGTGTAGATTTCTCCCGGCTTCGCCTGACTTCCAATCTTTTTTCCAAGTTCCAATGTTTCCTCTGCACTGAAAGTTTCTGTTACCATGTTTTCTCCCATTTTCTTGTTTTTATCTTTTCCAGGTCGACATTCTTCAGAATTTGCCGCTCCACGATTCTATATCGTTCTTCCCCCATACATTCTTTGGGCCAGATGAAAGAGTAACGCATTCCTGTATAAATCAAAAGGCTTCGTTTCGTCTCTACGATCTTCATGATGTCTTCCCAGCCAATCCGCACCTCTTTCTCATCCTGTCTGATAACGATGCCTTCCTTATCCATCTGATAAAAAATCGGTTTTTTAAAAGCCGGATTCATTTTCACCTGCTTTCCCGCCCTCATGTAAAGGCTCACCGGCAGATACACTGCAAACCACGCGCCAAATACGCCATACGCAGCGCTCTGCCAGGCGGGAACATCGCCGAATGTCACCGCGCAGAGCACAAAAGCACCCAGTGCAAACACGATACTCATAATCCCTGACATGCTCCGGTAAGTGTGATTCAGCAAAAAATCATACATATATTTCTGCGTCATCTTTACCTCAAATCTCGCTTCCTCGATATTCATTCCATATTCCTCCTTTGCTCCTCCGGCCGCATCTCTGCCGCCCCTGTAAATTCCAACGGGTTTTCGTCCTCCAGAAAGTGCATCAGCATGTACGCACACATGATGGCCACCTTTTCTTCCTGCAAAATCCTCCGCACCTCTTTCCTGTCTGCCAGAACGACCTCTATTTCCTCCGTGTCCTCCAGCCCTTTGCTGCTGATCTCCCCATCCACGAAGCCGTAGACCGTCGCACAGCATTCATCCGTCATGCCGATTGTCGTGTAGAAGGGCTTCTCATACATGGCATCCACTTTCAGCGGCCAAAGCGTAAGCCCTGTCTCCTCTTTTACCTCGCGGATGGCCGCCTCATGATAATCCTCTCCTGGTTCTACCAGCCCCGCGGGAAATTCATAAATATAATCATCAATGCTGTACCGGTATTGCCGCACCAGTAAAACCCTGTCCTTTTGCGGCCCGTACAGGCTATAAACAATCACGCCGTCCGGACTTACTTTTCTGGTATGAATCTGAAGCTCCTCCAGATTTTTCGCCCTGGACGCGACAAAATACTGCATGTCCTTCCCCAAACGGTCCGCAGCGTCCAACTGGTACATATTCAGATATTTGCTTTCTGTCAACTGGTTAATTTTCTTAATACGGCTCATTTTCTCCGCCTCCTGATTCCTGGCCTGTTTCCTATCGCATCATTCATCATAACACAAAAACCCCGGAAAGAAAACGTTTTTGTTTCCTTTCCGGGGGGAAATACATGCGCATCTTCTTTACATCTTGGTTCCTTTTAAAATCGGGCTGATGTGTTTATAAAGCAGCATGGTAATCACCGAAACTGCCGCCGCTTTCAGAAGATTGAACGGCGCTACCGCCAGAATTGCAAAGCCCGCCAGATTCGTAATCGCCGGGTTTACCGCGGTGCCCATACCAATAAGGGCCTCCATCGGCATGCCAAACGCCTTTCCATAAACGGGAAGTAAGACAAAGGCATTCAGAAAGCATCCTGCAATGATCATAAAGATTCCGCCGACCGCCATACCAATCACCGCGCTTTTCCTGCTCTTCTTTCTTCCATAAATGATGCCTGCCGGCACGATCAGGGCACAGCCGATCAGGAAGTTGGCAAAGTCCCCGACGCCTGCCGTTGTCGTTCCCTTAAACAACAGATGAAGGACAATTTTCACCAGTTCAATCAGCGCTCCGGCAGCCGGACCCATCGCAAAAGAACCGATCAGCACCGGAACCTCACTTAAATCCATCTTATAGAAGGACGGTGCGAACCATAAGGGAATCTCAAACATCATAAGGATAACGGACACCGCTCCTAACATTCCGATCTGCACCAGGGTTCTTACGCTGCTTCTGCTTCCGGCTCTCTCTGCCACTTTTGTGTTTGTACTCATTCTCATCTCTCCTTTTCGTTTTCAAAGGAAATCCAACGACCGAAAAACCCCGTCTGCATGACGCAAACGGGGCATAAAGATTCTCTCAAAGAATAACTTTTCTTCTCTCATCCAGACTTTACTGTCGGTCATGGAATTTCACCATGTCAGCCGCCGAAGCGGGTCGCGGACTATACCGCCGGTAGGGAATTTCACCCTGCCCCGAAGAATTTCCTTATTTCTATTTACATTTTTTATTGTAACGCAGAATATAAAAATGTGCAAGTTATTTTTTCATCGTCAGGGCGATATGTTAATGTCAAGAGTTTTTGCAAAAATAATTCCCAAAAAATTTTTTTAAAGTTTTTTGGATGAAAAATGGAGATGATTTTAGATGTTGGTAAGACTTTTTAAGAACCACATGATTGTAAATTTTATTTTATTATACTACAAACAGGCTGCGGGCACAACCCCCAACCTACATATTCTTATTTAATTGTCTGTGCTACCCAGCCAAAGCCCTCCGGCACTCTTCCCGGAACAGATCTTCCGCACTCCTGTATCCGTGGATCTTGCGCGGGTAATGGTTGATCCATTCCTCGGCTTCCTTTACCATATCCCTTGTCACGTCCTTCATCGTCTGTCCCTTTGGGAAGAAACGACGCAGCATCTTATTCTGGTTTTCATTGCTTCCACGCTCATAGCTGCTGTATGGGTGGCAATAGTATATTTCCGTCCTGTTCTTCTTATTTCTCCGGGAACGTTCTATACCTTGCACATCAGCAAACTCAGATCCATTGTCCACTGTGATGCTTTTAAAAATTTTACGGAACCCTTTTTCCGTAAACTGCCGCTCCAGCCTGTCCAGCGCTTTCACCACTTCCGAAGCCGTATGCCTTTTCAGCAGCACCACAACTTCCTTCCTGGTAAGGCGCTCCGTAAGCACCAGCAGGCATTTCCGGTCTGTTTTTTTCCCAATCACCGTATCCATCTCCCAATGCCCGAATGTTTCCCGGCTGTCTACTTCTTCCGGACGTTCTTCAATGCTCTTTCCGGGGCACTTTCTTTTCTGTACCCTCTTACTGCTCTTCCGGCTTTTCTTCCCGCTTTTCCGGTACGGGCAGGATTCCAGGCAAATGTTCGGGAACTTATTTCCCCGGATATAGTTATATAACGTGCTCAGGCATATTTTCGTCTGGAAATTCCCGTCTTCCTGTTCCATTTCCGCTAAAGCTGCCTCCGGCGAACGTTTTTCATTTAAAACCTTGTTTTCAATATAACTGAGGAAAGCAGGGTCATTCCCCATTTTCAGCTCCCGCCCTTTCGTCTTCAGCCCATCTTCGTATTTCCTCTGTGCCAGGTCCGGGCTGTAAATCTCACTTTCCGTCCAGTCCGAATTTCTTTTTGTGGTCTTCCCCCGTTTCAGTTCCCTGTAAACCGTCGTGTAATGCACCCCTATCTGCTCCGCTATCTCCTTCGGGTTATGCTTTGCCTTGCAGAGCGCCTCAATCCGGATACGCTCCACCCAGGTCAGGCAATGGCGTTTTCTCTTCTGCATTTTATTTTCCCTCATACTTGTACCGAATTTCGGCACATTTCTATCATAAGCGACAGAATCATGTCACTATAGTTTTGTGCCTATCTTAGTATAGTATGATTTTCTTCTTCTGTACAGTATATTACAGTGATTTTTTACACATGCAGGCCGGGAAACTTTTTCAGTTACCAGGTTCCAAATTTTTCATAACAACTCAGACATGATCTGTTTTCCCGTCCTCTTTTTCAGGCTCACTCCTTCCCTCCGCTATCCCGGAAACCACAAGAAAGAGCAGGAATACCGCCGCTGCAAAGAGCCATTTCCTTTTCCCATCCAGTAAAAAACCAATGCCCGGTATCCAAAAAAACACTTTTCCTGTAAAATTATTTTTTGTCGTTGTGATGCCATCTGTGGTGTTGTTGTTATCCCCCTTTGTTTCAATGCCGTCTGCCTGGATGGAAAGAATGCGGTGCGTCACCTTCGTACCCCCATTCTCAAACACAATAATATCACCCGGCTCCAATTCATTGTAATCAGCCCTTTCGTTCACGAATACAACGGAACCTGTCTTAATTGCCGGTTCCATTGACCCACTCCTGACAACGTATGGGCGGATCCCCACCAGGGGAGCCGCCAGGATCCCTAAAAGGAATATCCATATGATAATATTTAAAATTAATTTCGCAGCTTTCATTTTATAAATCCTCCTGCTACCAAAGAAAAGGGATCGTGCAAACTATCTCTCCCGTAAGTCTCAAATACGCAGGCGCAGTATTCCCCACGCCTGCATAGGCTACTTTTTAAATGGAATCACGTTCTGTACAAAGTCCGTATCCCTGTAGTCGTCCCAGGTATCCTTATAATTGCTAAATGTGACCACAGGGCTGTTCCTGGAAGTCGTTGGCTTAATCAAAACCTTTTCCACTTTCATAGGGCAGCCTGGACCAAACATATCAGCGTCTAACCAGTCGGTACACTCCCAATCGCACCCGGATACCGCTGCATACCCATAAAAGTTACACGCCAGCCGCTCAGAGACAGTGTACTCCCCTATTGGAATATCCCTGAAAACAAGAGTACCTTCGACATATCCATTCGACAGGCGTACCTCTCCGGTGTTGTGCCATGTTTTCGTGTAATGGTGGTATTCCCCATAGTGATCCGTTCCTTCTACATCAAAAAGAAAGAACTGATCCCCATGTGCTTCCCACATATCACTGGCCCTGACACGCTTTTTCACGGTAAGGTCAAATGTGGAAATTGGCTCGTCATACATGACAATGGCCTGTCCGTCTACAGAATACGTAAACGGAATTGGATCCGCCAGCTTATAACCTTTTGGCGCTTTATCCTCCCGTAAAACATAGTCCCCAAATGGGAGTGTACAGACCGTAAATTTTCCATTCTCATCCGTAGTAAAACTGCGCACTACTTCCCCATCCCTTGTGCAAATGGAAAGCTCTGCGCCTGCTACAGGCTTTCCTATGCCCTGGCCGCTGTCAACTTTATATATATTTAGAGTATATGGGTCGTTGTAGACAGTCAGGGTATACCTTCCGTCTGCACCTTTCTCAAGCTTTGACTCCACATCTAAAATACTTCCTACCCTGAAGAAAACCTCTGGCTCATCCCACATGTTATGAGAAACCACGAATTCCGCTGCAAGTCCTTCTTTTTCTATCGGTTGGAACCCATCTGGCGCTTTTTCCTCGACCAGCATATATTCATCTTCCGGCAGTACCGGGACAGTGCAGTAACCTTCCTTGTCCGTGACAAGAGTTTCTATTTCCATCCACATGGCTGTGCATACGGAAAATTTCACTCCTTCAATTGGGACATCTTCCCCTGTGTTCGGATCCCTGTAGCACTTCCTGACCAGCATGTTCAGGGATCTGTGATCCCTGCAGGCATCCTCACCATCAATTTCTATTATATCATTCTCCGATCTTTCAGCTCCCGCATAATCCTTCAGGTCAATATCAAAATGCCAGGATTCGTTCATTGTATAACCTTGCGGTGGTTTCGCCTCCCTGACCCGAAATTTTCCCTGGTTATCAGCTGTCTGCAACAAAGGATATTCTGAACGGTATCCGTTTACTTCCAAGTTGGATCGGCAGTACTCCAAATAGTTTCCTTTGGCTGCGGAATACTGGTACACCTTAAACACAGTCCCACCCCAATAGGGTTCCTCAAGTATCTCCTCTCCTGTATCTGCATCGTATTTATGTGCCAGCACGTACAGGCCACCCGGATTCGGCATAGAAACGGCGGCGCTGCTGGAGCTAAGGCCACTACCGGCAGCCGTCAGGGATGCGGTATTGTACCAATTATATTTTTTTGTACTGGAATTGTAACCCGGCTTCTGTGCCAGCTTATAAAAAGCCAGGGCGTCCACTACCCGCACTTTCACCTCAATTATATGCTCTGTGCCCTTAGCCAGATCAGCGTGGTTAAGTGCGGCAGCCGTAAATTTGTTACTACTGTTACAACTGGTACTCCAACAGGATGATGTAACCCAGGAACTTCCGGACTTATAGTAAGAGACAGCGCCCTCAAAAATCAGCCAGGAAGGAAGCTGGTCAGTAACAACCAACGGCTCATACAGCATATTTGGCTGTATCCCGCTCACATCCAGATAGTAGGAGAAAACATCTCCGCAGCCATTGGTAAGGGTTTTCGTAAGATTTTTGGAAGATGGCACACTGCGGTTTCCAACATATTTCTTAATGGCAGGCGCCTGCCCTTGCGGCATCGTAACATCGGCAGATGCAGACAATGCCCCCTGCGCAGATACTCCGCCAAGTGTATAGTTGTAGGCCAATGCCGCCGTGTTGGTCCACTGGTATTTACTGCCCTGTAACACAGGTTTCCTGGACAAGCCTGCAAATACTGCCGCTGTTGGGAGTTTTACTTCGTACTCGATACAGTATTCCTGGTTACGGAGTTCCGCAGAATTCCCCAACTGCACAGTAACCTGTTTTTTCTGCCCAAATGCCGTACTGGTTCCAGTAACCTGTTTCTGCACCCTTTGCCAGCTGTTGTTCACCTTTTTGTAAACGTTCACACCGTTCACTGCAAGCCACTCCGGGAACTCGTCCGTAAGTGTTCCGCCTGTAAAGTAAGCATTGTTAAATTTTGCAGTGACACGGTAGTAGAACGTATCATAACAGTAGTAAGGAAGCGCTAATGCCTGGTCAGACCCAAGCCCTTTTGTAACATCAGGGTCTGTCCCGGCATATTTCGTCAGGGCTACATTGGCCGGTATGTCAGGTATATCAGCCTTCCCGCCAAACGTGGATTCCAGCTTATTGTTGCCATTCTGGCTGAACTTCCCCTGCGCATGCACAACGCGGAATACCGTCCCATTCCGGAACTCGATGCCGATCCACGAGTCCTCATTGCTGCTGGGCAAGTTGGCATTTGATGTTGAGTGCAGATAAGTGTAATCCCCTACAATATTTGCACAGATACACCCTGGTCCAGCATGATATGCTCCATAGGCAAGCTGATCGGAAGTCTTGAACGCGATCCCCTGCCACCAGTCAACGTCTTTGATTAGAGTGAAACCCTTAAATCCGGCAATGGACGCCGCTGTTGTAGTCCCCGGATTGAGCACCTCAACCTTAATATCCGCATAATCGATGCCTGCGGCAGTAATACCTGGGTAATTCGGGCACCAGTTGAACTGCGCTGTTTTTACATCCCTCTCGTATGCACCATTTACTTTCTTCCTTCCTACCGATTTCCTGAATTTTACAAGGGTAAGCTTAAGGTCATAGTATTCCACAAGCCCTGTGGTGCGGTCATAGTAACCGACCGCGCCAGGGTAAATGGCGTACAGCTTACCCAATGCGCTGTCGTATGCTTCTGCCTTTTGGGACGCGTCCCACTGGAAAAATTGCCGTCCGTACCAGAAAGCATTGTCAGCCGCATCCGGCGTAACCAGGCTCCAGCAGGAAGCGGCTGCTGAACCCCTGCCACTGGCATTGGATTTCAAAAAAGCGTTGTAACCCAGGCTGTCATTGCCCGGAAGAAAAATATTCTCGTATTTAAGATTCGTATGGGGCGCTGATCCGGAGCCCGGCGTGCCTGCCTCGTTCGTGTGCGCAGTGTCCAAATGCTGGCAAAATCCGTCTGCGTCCCATTCCTGCCCATGCCCGTTACCGTCATACTTCCCGGTAAGTGTAACAGCAGCGGCAAACATACCAATAGCCCCCGCCCCCTGCACACCAGGCAGGGCAGCATCAAGGCTGTTTTCTGTTTCCGGACAGGATTCTGTTTCTGTGGCTGTCTCCGGATAGGGCTCTGTTTCTGTGGCTGTTTCCGGAAGGGGCTCTGTGGCTTCTCCAGCGCTGCCCTCTGTCCCTCCTGCCCCAGTTTCCTCTGTCTCCGTCTCCTCTGCCACGGTCAATTCCGTCTCTTCTGCCGCGGCCAGCCCCGTCTCCCCATCCTGGGGGCCTGGGCTGTGCCATCCGGTATCTTCTGTGGACGGTTCTTCCCATGTATTGCCATCCGGCGCAGTAAACTCACTTTCTTGTATAGGCCCTGCCTCTTCCGCCCGTGCAATGGGGCTAACCATAAGCATGGCAAGGGCCATGAACATTGCTGTTATTCTTCTCTTCAATTCCGTCTCCTCCTTCTGCCAGGCATACACAGAACTACGACGATTGCCACAATCATAGTAAGAAACGCTGCAACAAACTTACCGTAAAGGCTGTCGCCCGTTTTCGGTGCGTATACTGGTGCGTACCCACCTTTGCCATCGCTAATAACTGGCGTTTTACCAGTCTCCCCGTTTTCTTGTTTTGCTTCTTTTTCGTTCTCTTCCACATTTTCCTTAACTTCTTCCGTACGGAAAACCCAATCTGACTTAACCTCAGTGAGCGCTAACAGGTTGTTTACCTCACTGGGCACATGTACCCGTACTGTCAGGGTACTCTTGCCATCCGGTTTGTATAATCCCAACAGGTTACTATTTCCTGACATTTCATACATAGAACCACTGTAAACTGCCTCTTTCCCATTCACGGCCTCGATTGTAATCTTTTTCAGCAATTCTACACTCTCACTTCCCTGTTCCGGGTTCTGGAAATCCAGCCAAAGTTTATAAGATTTCTTTGTATTGTTATGGATAGTAACAGCAGTTTCTTTTTCATCGCCAGGCATAAGCTCCTGGAAACCCTGGAAAAAGTCTTCTGCGTTCGTTATCAGCTGCCCGGAATCCCCCTGCATAGCTACACGGATATCGATACGGCTCTTACTGACAGCAGGCTCCCCATTCCTGGTTTTTACAGATTTCATAATATCACCCACACCCTTCCATGGGTTGTCACTGCTAAAGTCAGGCGTGAAGTTCGCGGCCTGTATGGCATCCGCTGTCACAAAGAGGTCCAGTTTCTGGCCGGAAACACCCTCTGTAAAGAACTCCGGAAAGTGTATCCCACGGAACAGCTGCACCCGGTCCCCTGTCTCAAGCGGGTGCGTACAATACCAGTAGTCCCCTGTCTTTGTCCATTCCGTGCCTATCCCCAGTAAGTCATCTTCCGTAATCGTAAATACCTCCGGTACGCTGTCTGCTTCCGGGTTATCCCAGGCCACCGCACACCTGACATAACATGGTTCCTCCAGGCACGTTATTTCCGGAATTTTGGAGACTGCCTGGCCTGGGGTTACAATCTTCCCGTTTTCATATTCCTCCAATTTGCCGTCTTTTATCTGGTATTCCTTTAATGCGATATCGACAATCCCCGTAGACGCCGCATTGTGTACTGTCAAACTATTTCGTCCTCCCGCCCAGACATAAGCTCCCACAGACAGGAGCCCGGCAGCAAGCGTCACTGTTAATATTCTTTTCTTCATAGCGGCCTCCTATCTGAATGATGTGTAGAAATCCCATGCGGCTTCATAATCCATGAAGTATGCCCCGGCATGTTGTACCTGCACCGCTTCCTCATACACATCAATCTTCAAAGCATCCTCTTCCATACCATCCAATCGCTTATCAGCAAGCGGTGGAATTGTTACACTTGTAAATACTGCACTTGTTGTCTCCCCAGGATGTAGAATCCTTCTGTAATAGTAATAATCATCATCAACTGGTTTCACCCAATCAGTTTTATTAATACCGGTCAACTCTGCCCCAACTGTATCATCGCTAAAACCTACAGTTACACGCACATAGCATGGAGCCTTTCCAACATTCTGCACTTTGACGGTTTTGCTGATCACCTGCCCGTCCGTACACTCAGGATCAATCATCTGCCCAGATGGGAAGTTTTCCACAATCTTCGTTTCTATATTGCCGACGGTGAATTTATTGCTTGCGGCTTCTCCCTTGTCCGAAAGGAAAGCGTATACACCTCCACCGCCAGAAAGGCAGAGCAATAAGCATGTAAAAGGCACAATCAATTGTCTCTTCATCCAAACACCCCTTATCGCATAAATGGTGGCAGGCTGCCTGCCACCATCATGTATTGTTATAACTTAGTCGCCTGCTGTTACGTCGTTGATTGCTGCGCCGCTAAGGCCTGCATTCTGTTTCAGGTATTTATCATAAGCGTTCTTTGCCTGTGCCGGTACCGTATCTGCACCGTCCCCTGTGTTCTCTGCCTGGATTGCATAAAATTTTACATCGACAGCAAGCGCCTGCCCATCCAGCTGGCCTTCCACGATATTGGCAAAAGTGACCTTGTTAAACAGCGGGTCTGTCGTCTCTTCCGGGTTCAGGACACTATTGTAGCTAAAGGTGTAAACCATTTTGCCATCAACTTCTTTTTTGTACATCTGGGTCCAGGAATCATTCTGCTCTGATATACCGACGCCATCCGTAAGTGTCTGTACCGTAGAAGTGTCAGTGTCAAACTCAAACAGCTCAATATGTGCTGCGTTTCCGGAATTCTGGCGTGTGCCCTGGGCATTTGCATAAATCACATCAGCAACAGGGACAGCAACCTCCACATAAACATAGGCTGGGTTCTTCCCAACATTCTTAATCTGCGGGTCTTTGTCAAAGGATTCTGCAGGTACGATATCCTCTTCTGTCCCGCCGTCCGGGTTCCAGCTCGGCTCTGAGCCTTCAATATCCACTTTGCCAACGGTAAAGTTATTTGCTGCGGATTCGTTGTCGGTGAGGTAAGCCATCGTCCCTCCCATCATTACTGTCATGGCCAGGGCCGCCATTGCTGCTGTGATTGCTTTCTTGCCGTTCATTTTTTTCTTCATCTTTGTTCTCCTTTTCATTTTTATAAAATTTTTATTTCGCATCATGCGACTTTCCTCCCGGCGGTGCGTTCGCCTTTCCTTCATATCCTCTTTTCCCCATAATCCCTCCCGTGCCGGATTCCGGCACACCCTGTTTTTCTGCGTAAAAAAACCGCCCCGGCTCTCGCCGGAACGGTTTCACTTCTTCCGATTCTAGTATAGCAGATACCGCTTTTGCAGTCCACGTTACTTTTGGTTACTTTACATCCGCTTCTCGATGGGGGCTTACTGGAACTCAAAGTCAATGCCATAAGCCTGGACAACTTCCCTTTAATAATCCGCGTAACTGCCCTTCTGGTAACCGCACTTCTTACAGGTCAGCACGGTCCCCCAGCCATAGCGTATCCTCTCCCTTTTGGTCGCCTTTCGGGCGCTGTAGGTATGACCTTTCGCATAGATGGCGGTTCGTGAAACCACCTTCCCGCAGCGCAGACAGTATTTTTCCTTCAGCCCATCCGCCGTGCAGGTGGCTTTCTTTACCGTCCTTGTGGAATACTGGTGTCCCAGGGGCTTCTTTTCCGTTGTGGTTATCTTTTTGCATTTGGTGCAGATACACTTTGTCCCGCCGCTGGCGGTGCAGGTAGCGCCCCAGCTGCTGTGCACAATATAATGGTGGCTGCACGCCTTCGGCTTTGCTTTCGCCTCTGCTTTGTTCCCTGAAGCCAGGCACCCCAAAATGCAGGCTGCCACAAGTATCATTGCCCCTGACTTTTTCCATTTTTTCAACATGTTTCCCATATCGTTCCTCCATTTCTGCTTTTTTGTCCTTCTTTTTTCTACCCATGCAAGCCTCCATTTTCTATCCCATATCCGCCCACCCCCTTTTTTTCGCAAAAAAACCGCCCTGGTTTCCCAGAACGGTTTTTTCCTGCTTTCTTTTATTTCCAACCATAGCATAACCCGGTAAGCTGCGTGCTGTCCAGGTCGTTTCAGGTCGTTTTACTACCCCTGTTATATCCTGGGAGCCACAGGTGTTGAGCGGCAGATTCTCGTCACCACCAACAGCACTTTTTTGTATCCTCAA
>CALCMD010000007.1 GCA_937965795.1 uncultured Lachnospiraceae bacterium
TTGTGGTGATTTTTTTAAATTTACCTCTTGACAAAAGTCATTACATATCAGTCTTATACTTTTCTCATTAGACAGTCGTCGAAAAGGCTGGTGTCTATTATGAAAACTCAGAACTCTTTTTCTCATTTAACTTTAGAGGAACGGCGTATCATTCTCGCCGGGATTACCAACGGCTCTACAAAACTGCCATTGCTCAGACTATCGGCAAGGATAAGTCTACCGTCGGCAAGGATATCAAACTCCACAGATCCCTTACACATAAATGTAAGATGCCTTTGGAGTGTAATCATTATAAAAAATGTGTTTATGGCCGCCAGTGTTTTCCTGACTTCCCGGAGTACAGCCCTTTCCACTGTTCAAGGCGTGACCGTTCTCCAGGCGCCTGCAATGGCTGTTCCAACTGGTCTTACTGCCGCTTTGATAAATACCAATACTGTCCCGAAGATGCACAGATGAATTACCGTACTACTTTGATTGATTCCCGCCAGGGTGTCAATCTTACCGTGCAGGAGGCAAAACAAATGGCTGCCGTTATCGCTCCTCTCCTGAAGCAGGGGCAGCCCCCGTATCAGATCGTTACAAACCATCCCGAACCCGGCATTTCAGAAAAAACTCTCTACAACTATATCGAAAACGATGTTTTTCATGAAATTGCCGGGATTACTGCTCTCGATCTGCGGCGCCAGGTATCACGCAAACTGCCGAAGAAAAAAGCGAAAACTTATAAGAAGCGCGCCGACAGAAAGTTTCTCCAGGGCAGAACCTACAAAGATTATCGTTCCTATCGCTCTGATCATTCCGAGGTATTTATTACTCAGATGGACACTGTCTATAACGATGAGACAAACGGCCCCTTCCTTCAGACATTTAAATTTGTAAGAGCCGGTATCATTTTCGCTTTATACCACGAAGAAAAAACCGCCGCTTCCATGAAAGAAGGAGTTTGACCTCCTCGAATCCATTCTTGGCCCGGAATTATTTTGCAAATATGTCCATGTCTTATTGACCGACCGTGGGACAGAGTTTTCTGCCGCCGAAACTATGGAGACCTCCTCTGATGGCACAAGACGGACAAGGGTATTTTACTGCGACCCCATGCAGTCCGGGCAGAAAGGCACGCTGGAGAACAAGCATATAGAACTCCGTTACATACTTCCAAAAGGAACGGCTCTGAGAACGCTCGGATTGACCTGCCAGTCTGATCTGAATCTGGTTCTCAGCCATGTAAACTCCTCCCCCTGCGAGGTGCTTGACAATAAAAGTCCGTTGGAACTGGCTGAATTTATGTATCACAATCTATATGAAAGACTGTTGGCCTTCGGTATCAAACAGATTGAAAAAGATCATATTATTTTAAAACCATACTTACTCAGGCAGAGAAATAAGTAAGTAAAACTACCTAAGCAAAAAAACAGGCGACTGTCAAAGAAAGTACATACCATCCACAAGTGGAATTTAGTCCTACACCCTTAAAAATAACGACTAAAGTCCGCTTTTTTGTCATGCAAAGAAAACCTTTCTTTTCCAGGCAACCTGTTGTTTTCTTTGTTTAGTGTAACACTTATTTCTACTTAATAAAACAGAAAAAACAGCAATCACTCGTTTTTGTAAGAGTAATTGCCACTTTTATTTTGACGCTTTTCAAAGTGGAAATAAACTTTTCACTTCAGTTTTTTTTAGCACACCCTGAAAACATCTCATTATTTAGCAAATTCTTTTTTCCTGATGATAGCATAAGCTCCTATAGAGACAGCCATCAGGCCAATCCAAAGCATCATATTTGTAGAATCACCTGTTTTTGCTGCTTTCTGAAGTTCTGGCGTTGGAGCCTGTGTCTGCGTTTGAGGCTGCGGCGTCTGAGCCTGCGTCTGGGATTCACTCTGTGTCTCAGACTCACTCTCTTCATCTTCATAAGCGACTGCTTTCAAGGTTTCCTGTTTTACTGTTATTTTATAATTTGCAGTATCTGTTTTCAAATCCTTCGTTCCATCTTTTAAACTGGAAACTTCCAGATTTAAATTAAAGGTATCTCCCACTTTCGCCTCACTTTTTAATTCAAATCCTAAATCCAGTATGCTGCCCTTCAGATTTTTTGAGGTATTATCCTTCGATTTTAAACTAATTTGCAGTTTTCCATTATTATCCGTAACATTGTATGTAAAATCTTCACTGGCGTCTTCTCCCGCTTCTGAATAATCTTTGTCATAACTCATTTTTGTGCTGTCATAAGTCAAAGTAAAATTCGCCTCTGAAATCTTCACGTCATCAGGAGCAGAAAGTTCATAAATTGTATAAAGTCCATCATCCTCTTCTTCTAAAAGATCAGGAACCATCGTAATTACAATTTCTTTCTGTGTGGTTGTTCCGGATGTTGAGGAATTTCCCCCATTTGAATCCGGCGTCTGCGTTCCAGCCAAATCCTGTCCCGGCAATGTACTTTTTGCATCTTTATCATAAAATTCCGCTTCTTCTTTTAAAGCCTGTTCTGCCTTTGCCTGATAATCTGCATATAGCTGTTCATAATCAAGACGCGTCAAAGCCTCCTGAATACCTTTTTCTGTCTTTTCATTTATATTCAGAACCGCTTTTATATTTTTCTGGTCTTTAAAAATCATTTCATCCTGCAATTTACTTCCATTCATGACAACGACCGTATCAAAAGCATAAGAGGCTGCCTCTATGACCTGTTCTTCCTGCTCCTCTGTCAACAAAACCGTCGTTACTTCATCCAATGCAGACGTCATATTTTCTGTCTGCTGCGGCAAAACATCTTCTTCTGATGATTCATGAAAAACTTCTTCTGCCGGCTGTGCCGTCTCTGTTTCGTTTTCTTTTTCAGCAAATAAATCTTCTCTCTGGAATACTATAAAAACTTTTTCTGTATCCAAAGAGGAAGAATCAGACTGGATATTTCCCTTTTCCAGTTCCTCCATTGTCATTTCTCTTAAAATCTGACTGTTTTCGCCTTCTAATCCTTCATTTTGTAAAACAGCCTCTTTTTCCATCTTAAAAATTTTCATTGTCAGATCGTTTTCTGCCGCATAGTTTTGTTCCTTTTCTGTCTCTTCAATGACGTCTAATTCGCTTGCAAAAGCCGTACTGGAAAACGCCAGTGTCAAAGTCATGCCTATCACAGCAAATTTTTTCCATCCCCATTTTTTCATTTTTTTATCTCCTCTGCTTATAAAACCTTTCTTTTAGTGTAACTGTTCAATACCTTCACAGTTCCTTTATTCCGCCAGATATACATCTGCATGCTGTACGCCAAAGTTCAGCGCATCCTGATGGCTGTTTTTATAAATGTCTACATGACCATAAGGCGTCCCGCGATCCTCTACGGTATACAGCAATCCTCCAATAATCAGCTTCGTCCCAAATGGGACGTCTGCCATAGCAACGGTTCTTCCCTCAACCGGCATTGCGCCGCTTGCGGTAGGTCCTCCGGACCATACGCCGCAGCAGACAGGGCAGCTACAATAGGACGTCAATTTAAAGTTTCCAAGATATTTCCCGTAAGTATATCCTGAGGATGTATATTCTGTATAGACCTCTGCCCTTCCCTGTTCCTTTAGTCTGTCCAAAATTTCCGTATCCTCATCCGATATAATACGGGTAGCCCAAACCGCATGTCCATAATCCACGGAACCATAGACAATCCCTGTCGCACTGCTCTGTGCTTCAATGGTCTTTCCGTTTCCAAGACTCATCACAACGTGATAGATTTCTCCGTTTCTTGAGTAAAAAATCAAATCTCCCGGCGCCGCATCCTGCACCGGAATCTTCATTCCCACATACGCCTGATCTTCGGCCACTCTTGGCAGACTATAGCCAAATTCCGCATAAATGCTTTGAACAAATCCAGAACAGTCCGCGCCATTTGTCAGACTCGTCCCTCCCCATACATAAGGATTTCCAATAAACTGCTCTGCAAAAGTAATCATAGAGGAGCGAATCAGCCCAGAAACAGAAGCCTCTTTTACGGAAGTCAATGTATAATAGCAGGCTTTATTTTTTTCGGGAGATATCTTCTCTCTCGCTGTTTTCAGGTTTTCTTCTCCCTGCTCTTTTACAAATTTCTTTGCTTCCCTTCCTCTCATTAACAGAGAGGCGTCTACAAATCCTCTCGCATCTCCGGATTCTACATAGACCCAGTCCTCGCTGGAATCTGCCAGTACATAACAAACGCCATCTTTTTCAAGAACTCCTACTACCGATGGTTTTACCTTCTCATCTTCTGACTCGATATCTTCTCCGATCAGCTCATTTTCTTCTTCCGGAATCTCTTCGAAGATATTCAAATCTTTAAGCGCTATCGCATACTTCTTCTTTTCAATCGTCTCGTAAGCGGTAATTTTTTTATAATCCAACGCTTCGTTATCCAAAGGTTCAATCAGTTCTTCCGCCAGATTCAGATTCTTTTCACCTTTTTTTTCTATGTATTTTTCAGCGGATTTTCCTGTAAGAAGCATTTTCTTTTTTACAAATCCTCTTACTTTTCCGGACTCCACATAAACCCATCCATCCTCTTCTTCAGACAAAATATAAATCAAACCTTTTTTTCCGATATTTCCTACAACGATGGACTGTTCATCCTTTTTTTCAAAAATGGATACGTCTTTCTTTTTTGAAAGTGCAGGTACTTTTTCAATCTTCATAAAACGAAATGTCTTTTCTGCGACTGGCGGCGTTACAATTTCCTGTGAAGAAAGAAGCTGCTCATTCGTATCTGCTTCTGTTTCCTCATCCTCAAGAAGAATCTCTACCGGTTCCGCCGAACTTTCTGACTCTTCCGATTCTGTCTCGCTTTCTTCTATCGATTCCACAGGCGCAGAACCTTCCAGAATAATTTCCTCTGCCTGTCCCGATTCAGGCGCTGCCATCACATTTCCAGGCATCAGCACAGATAATGCAAATGCCGCTGGAAGCAGCCTTTTTACTATTTTATATTTCATTCATTCTATACTCCTCTGTAATGCAAAAAATATTCTCATTCTATTTTAACAAAATAATAATTTCATGTACAGCAAAAAACCTTAAATTTCACGAAATTTTCAAAGAAATCTATTGACAATATAACCATTTGCTTCCATCTCTTCCTTATCTTCTAATGGTTCCAGAATAATTTTCTCTCCATATTTTCTTTCAAGCGCTTTTGAAATCAGATAATCACACACCTGAGGATTTTTTGGAAGCAGCGGCCCGTGTAAGTAGGTTCCTATCACATTTTTATAAATAACGCCTTCATAACCGGATTCTCCATCATTTCCGGAACCATAAAGTACCTTTCCAAAAGGCTTATTTTTCCCTATATTTGTTCTTCCTCCATGATTTTCAAACCCGACCACCGGCATTTCAAATAAATCACTTTTCAAAATAATATTATCAATAAGTCTTCCCGGCTTTTGCTCCGTATACATATCTACCAGATGAAGCCCTTCCATTTTTCCCTGTTCCGTCTGATAATAATTTCCTAAAAGCTGATATCCGCCGCATACGGCGATCACAACTCCATAATCTTCCACATATTCTTTAAATTTTTTCTGTATCTTTTGAAGCTTTCTGCATACGATCATCTGCTCCCTGTCAGAGCCCCCGCCCAAAAGTACAATATCAATTTTAGAAAAATCAATTTCATCCTCCAGGCTGTATTCGACCGTTTCCGCCCCGATGCCTCTCCACTGGCAGCGTTTCATCATGCACTGAATATTTCCCCTGTCCCCATAAAGATTTAAAAGATCCGGGTAGAGATGACCAATGGTTACTTTTTTGTTCATGTATTTTCCCCCTCTATTTTCTTTAAAATATTGTGGGTATGGTAAAGCGCCGTATAATTTACCAAAACATATAGATTTCCGACGCCATCCGCTATCTTATTTCGAATCGCTTTCTCCACATCCGGTTCCAGCGCAGATGCAATATCTACATATTTCAGCCTTAGCCTCATATCCTGACACCTAATACCACTGACAGTAACAGACGCCGTATTTTTATCCTTAAACCGGTCAAAATCCACATCCCAAAGCCAGGATATATCTGTTCCGTCCTGATCGTTATCATTAATCAGTATAATAATATCCTTTTTCCGGTTATCCTCCATAACCGCAGAAATATTCTGATTAAATCCGGCTGGATTTTTTGCAAGATTTAATACAATTTCCGTATCCTTTATATGAAATTCTTCCATCCGTCCATTTTGCGGATTATATTCCGCAAGTACCTGATTATAATTTTTCATAGCAAGCCCTGCTGTTTTTGCCGCGGCATAGGCTGCCAGTATATTATAAATATTATAAAATCCACGATAATTTGCCGAAATTAGAACGTTATCCACAGTAAAGGAAAGTTTTCCACCTGCTTTTATCTCTTTCGCGTCAAAATCAAGATTGGGACGCTGAAATCCGCAGGAAGGACATACATAATCTCCGAGCTGACTGTAATGATAGAAGTGATAATGCAGCTTTTCCCCACACCTTTTACAAAATCTTCCTTCTCTGATTTCTCTGGAACTCTCTTCTTTAAAGTAAGCATCCCCGATTCCAAAGAAAACAGTTTCCTTTCCACTATCCATAGCAAGAAACGCAGAAAGAGAATCATCTCCATTTACGATTATTTTCATATCAGGCGCCATTTCCATCGCTTTTTTTAACAGCCTCATCGTAATATCTATCTCTCCATAACGGTCAAGCTGATCCCGAAACAGATTTGTCAGCACCATATAATCTGGCTTAAAGTAAGGAAATACACGCACAGTCGAAGCCTCGTCGATCTCAATGCACGCATAATCTGCATCCAGTTTTCCATTCCATTTTGCATTCAGTACAAAAGAGGATACTACGCCGTTTAACATATTTGAACCCGTATGATTACAGATTACCTTTTTTCCTTCTGATTCGATTGCCGAACAGAGAAGATTATTCGTCGTCGTTTTTCCATTTGTGCCGCAGACTACAAAAATTTTTTCTTTTACCTGCCCTGCAAGAGAAGTCAAAATAGACGGGTCTATTTTCATTGCAATCTTTCCTGCCAGAGTAACTCCCTGTTTTCCTGCCTTTTGACAGGCTATTTTTATAATCTTTGCAGTATTTATTGCAAAAATTCTTCGTATTCCCATTTTTTTATTCCTCTTTTTTTGTATTTGGGGCTGTTACAAAATATTTTGCAACAGCCCTCTCATCTTTCTATTTTTCCTCCGGTTCGCTTTGCATATTCTCCAATACTGCTTCTGTTTCCTGCGAGGAAGATTCTCTTACTTTTGCTATACTTGCTACAGATTCATTCTCATTCAGATTCATCAGTTTCACTCCCGACGTCACACGTCCCTGAATGGATATATCTTTACACATCATACGGATAATGATACCTCCCGTATTAATCATCATAATCTCATTCTCATATTTTACTGCTTTCGCACCGATTACATTTCCGGTCTTTTCCATTATTTTATAGCACTTTACACCTTTTCCGCCGCGGTTTTGTGCAGTAAATTCATCCAAACGCGTCATTTTTCCCATTCCTTTTTCGGATGCTATGAGAAGATATTCCCCCTGCGTATCAAGCTGCATACCTATGACTTCATCGCCATCTGCCAGATTCATACCGATTACACCCATTGAAAGACGTCCTGTATTTCTGACATCTGTTTCGTGGAACCGGATACACTGTCCATATTTCGTTACCATTAAAATATCTTTTGTATCATCCGTCGTTTTTACCTCAATAAGCTCATCATCGCTGCGCAGATTGATTGCTCCAAGTCCCGTCTTTCTTACATTTGCATAATCAATAATCGGAGTTTTCTTTACAATCCCCTTTCGGGTGGCCATAAAGAGGTATTTTCCCTCTTCATATTTTTTTATAGGAATCATAGCGGTTATCTTTTCATCCGGAAGTATCTGAAGCAGATTGACGACTGCCGTTCCCCTGGCGGTACGGCTGGCTTCCGGTATCTCATATGCCTTCAGACGATATACCTTTCCCGTATTGGTGAAGAACATCAGATAATGATGTGTATTTGTCATCAGAAGCTCCTCGATATAATCATCTTCCAGCGTCTGCATTCCCTTTATGCCTCTGCCGCCCCTGCTCTGGCTCTTAAAATTATCAATTGTCATACGTTTAATATAACCAAGCTTTGTCATAGCGATTACAACATCTTCCCTCGGAATCAAATCCTCCGTAGAAATGTCAAATGTATCAAATCCGATGGAAGTTCTTCTTTCATCTCCGAATTTTTCGGCAATTTCTGTGATTTCTTCTCTGATTACGCCAAGTAAAAGCTTTTTATCAGACAGAATTGCTTTCAGCTCCTTAATTTTTTCCATAAGCTCTTTATATTCGTTTTCCAGCTTTTCCCGTTCCAGACCGGTAAGCGCGCGCAGCCTCATATCTACGATCGCCTGCGCCTGCGCTTCACTTAATCCAAAACGCTCGATTAATCCTTCTTTCGCCATCTGCGTCGTCTTAGAAGCCCGGATGATGCGGATTACTTCATCAATATGATCCAGTGCGATCAGCAGTCCCTGTAAAATATGAGCTCTCTCTTCTGCCTTGTTCAGTTCATACTGTGTTCTTCTGGTTACAACTTCTTCCTGATGGACGATATAATGATGAAGCATTTCCAGAAGGCTCATGACTTTTGGTTCATTATTTACCAGCGCAAGCATGATAACTCCAAAGGTATCCTGAAGCTGTGTGTGTTTATATAACTGATTCAGAATAACATTCGCATTTGCATCACGACGCAGCTCTATATTGATTCTCATTCCCTCACGACTGGATTCGTCCGTGATTGCCGTGATCCCATCTATCCTTTTATCACGCACCAGCTCCGCCATCTTTTCGATCAGCCTTGCTTTATTTACCATATAAGGAAGTTCAGATACCAGAATACGGCTTTTTCCGTTGTCCATCGTTTCGATTTCTGTCACGGCGCGCACACGTATTTTTCCTCTTCCTGTACGGTAAGCTTCTTCAATTCCTCTGGTTCCCAAAATCATGGCTCCTGTTGGAAAATCAGGGCCCTTTACAATGGGAAGAATTTCTTCCAGGGTAGTATCTCTGTCCTCCTGAATCCGGTTATCAATCATTTTTACAACCGCCTGGACAATCTCACGCAGATTATGGGGAGGAATATTGGTAGCCATTCCTACTGCGATACCCGTCGTTCCATTTACCAGAAGATTTGGATATCTGGAAGGAAGTACCGTCGGTTCTTTTTCCGTCTCATCAAAGTTCGGTGCGAAATCTACTGTATTTTTATTAATATCGGCAAGCATTTTCATTGAAATCTTGCTCAGTCTTGCCTCTGTATATCGCATTGCCGCAGCGCCGTCTCCGTCTACGGAACCGAAATTTCCATGTCCGTCTACCAACGGATACCGGGTAGACCATTCCTGCGCCATATTTACCAGCGCTCCATAGATGGAGCTGTCACCGTGAGGATGGTATTTACCCATCGTATCTCCGACAATACGCGCGCATTTTCTATGCGGCTTGTCAGGTCCGTTATTCAGCTCAATCATGGAATAGAGGACTCGCCTCTGTACTGGTTTCAATCCGTCTCTTACATCAGGAAGCGCTCTTGTTGCTATTACGCTCATAGCATAGTCGATGTAGGATTTTTCCATGGTTTCTTTCAAATCCACCTCATGCACTTTATCAAAAATATTATCTTCCAACGACTTCTCCTCCTAGTCTATATATCCAGATTTTGAACATATTTTGCATTTTCTTCAATAAAGATTCTTCTCGGCTCTACCTGATCTCCCATCAAAGTCGTAAAAGTCAGATCCAGTTCGGACGCCGTTTCTTCGTTCATCCGTACTTTCAAAAGAACTCTCTTTTCCGGGTCCATAGTCGTCTCCCAGAGCTGCTCTGCATCCATCTCTCCCAGACCTTTATAACGCTGAATCTTATTGTTCTGATCACGCCCCACTTCTTCCAGAATCGCTGAAAGCTCTTCATCACTGTAAGCATACCAGACCTTTTGATTTTTCTCCAGTTTAAAAAGAGGGGGCTGCGCCAGATACACATGTCCTTCTTTTATCAAATCCGGCATAAAACGATAAAGGAAAGTCAATAAAAGCGTACTGATATGCGCTCCATCCACATCTGCATCTGTCATAATAATAATCTTATCATAACGCAGCTTACTAATATCAAAGTCTTCATGAATTCCCGTGCCAAATGCTGTAATCATTGCTTTAATTTCCGCATTCGCATAAATTCTGTCAAGCCTTGCCTTTTCCACATTCAGTATTTTTCCCCGAAGAGGAAGTATTGCCTGCGTTGCACGGCTTCTCGCTGTCTTTGCAGAACCTCCGGCGGAATCTCCCTCTACGATATAAATCTCACAGTTTTTTGGATTCTTATCTGAACAGTCAGCCAGTTTTCCAGGAAGAGAAAGACCGTCAAGAGCCGATTTTCTTCTGGTCAGATCTCTTGCTTTTCTTGCCGCATCCCTGGCTCTCTGCGCCATAATGGCTTTATCTAAAATAATCTTTGCCACCTGCGGATGCTGTTCCAGAAAAATCATAAGCTGCTCGGAAACCACATTTTCCACCGCGCCTCTCGCTTCACTGTTTCCAAGCTTCTGCTTTGTCTGTCCCTCAAACTGCGGCTCCTCTATTTTTACACTGATAATGGCGGTAAGCCCTTCTCTGATGTCTTCACCGGAAAGGCTCTCCGTTTCTTTCATCATCTTATTGGACTTTGCATAAGAGTTAAACGTCTTCGTAAGCGCATTTTTAAATCCTGTCAGATGAGTTCCTCCTTCCGGTGTGGTAATGTTATTTACGAAGCTGTAGCAGCTTTCATTATATCCATCGTTATGCTGCATCGCTACTTCCACATAGACCTCATCCTTTGTTCCTTCACAATAAATAATATCCGGATAAACAGGCGCTCTTCCACCATTTAAATAAGCTACAAATTCTTTGATTCCTCCTTCATAATGAAAGGTTCTTTCAACCAGCTCCTCCTGTCTTTCATCCCTCAGAATGATCTTTATATTTTTTGTAAGAAAAGCCATCTCTCTGAGACGCTGCTTTAACGTATTAAAATCAAATACTGTTTCTTCAAAAATCTCTTTATCCGGAAGAAAAGAAACGGTAGTTCCCGTCTGTTCCATTGGACAGTCGCCGATCACTTTCAGCTTATAGGATACCTTTCCTTTTTCATATCTCTGTCTGTATATTTTTCCTTCATGATAAATCGTAACCTCCAGCCATTCGGAAAGGGCGTTTACAACAGAAGCGCCTACTCCGTGCAGACCGCCGGATACCTTATATCCGCCGCCGCCAAATTTTCCCCCCGCATGGAGGATGGTAAATACCACTTCCACTGCCGGAAGTCCTGACTTATGGTTGATTCCTACCGGTATTCCGCGTCCATTATCAATAACCGTAATGGAATTATCGGTATGAATGATTACTTTTATTGTATCACAGTAGCCTGCAAGAGCCTCGTCTACTGCATTATCTACGATTTCATATACCAGATGATGAAGTCCCCGGATGGAGGTACTTCCAATATACATACCTGGCCTCTTTCTTACAGCTTCCAGCCCTTCCAGAATCTGTATCTGATCCGCACCATATTCTTGTATTTGTTCTGTATTCATATTTTCCCTCCTGTTTCAGAATTCAGTCTACGGTTCCCTCCACCACATGAAAAACTTTATTTATTTTAAATTGATTCTCGATAAAGTCATCCAGGCCCGTGCAGGTAATCAATGTCTGTATGTCATGGATATTATCTAATAAATAATGTTGTCTTTTGCTGTCCAGTTCAGACAGCACATCATCTAACAGTAAAACAGGCGTATCTTTGATTTCCTGTTTCACAAGCTCAATTTCTGCCAGCTTCAGGGAAAGAGCTGCGGTTCTTTGCTGCCCCTGGGAACCATATTTTCGAATATCCAAATCCCGAATCAAAAAACTCAGGTCATCTCTGTGCGGCCCTGTGAGCGTCATTTTAAATTTCTTATCTCTTTCCCTGTTTCTTTTCAATACTTCTAAAAATTTTTCCTCATCTACACTCTTTTCATAAACAATCTTAAGTTCCTCTTTGTTTCCTGAAAGCTTCCTGTGTATCCCACTCACAATTTCATTTAAAAGCGAGGTAAATACTTCTCTTTCATGAATAATTTTCATTCCATAAGCCGCCATCTGCTCATCCCATATATCCAACATTTCCTCATACTCAGGATGAAGAAATATATCTTTCAGCAGCTTATTTCTCTGATTTACAATTTTATTATAATTTGAAAGATGATAGAGATAGATTCTGCTTAACTGGCACAATTCGAGATCCATAAATCTTCTTCTCTCACCGGGACCATTTTTTATAATATTCATATCCTCTGGTGAAAAAAACACGAAATTCCCAATGCCCAGAAGTTCGCTTGCCTTTCGGATACGAATTCCATTTATCGCAATTCCTTTTGCTTTATTTTTTTTCAGATGCATATCTATTTTGTAGGAACTTTCCCTTTTTTTTAAATACATCCTGATATGTGATTCCTCCTCAAAAAAACGAATCACCTCTTTATCTTTACTTCCTCTATGGGACTTTGTTGTCCCACACAGATATACAGCCTCCAGAATATTGGTCTTACCCTGAGCATTGTCGCCATAAAAAATATTGGTTCCTTCGTCGAAGTTCAGCTTTAAAGACTGATAATTTCTGAAATTTTCAAGCTGAATTGATTCAATAATCATGCCTTGTCCTTATTTTACGATGTGGATGGTTTCTCCATGAAAAGTAATGATGTCGCCATCGTAAAGTTTTTTTCCTCTCTGAACCTCTGTTTTTCCATTTACTTCTACGTGCCCGTTCTGAATAACGATTTTTGCATCTACTCCTGAACTTACCAGTCCTGCCGCTTTTAAAGCCTGACCCAGTTTGATATATTCATCTCTTAATTTTATCGTTTCCATCCTGTTTCTCCTTTAAGCCATAAAATTTACCGGCAAGATCAGATAGATATAAGACTGCTTTTCATCTCTGATAAAACACGGCGCCTTTGGGTTTACCAGATAAATGGTAATGATCTCGTCGTCTATGACTCTTAAAGCATCCATCAAAAACTTCGGATTAAATCCGATCATGATGTCTTTTCCTTCTTTTACAATATCAATTTCTTCTTTCATAGAACCGATCTGGGAATTAATCTTTAATTCCATGCTTTCACTTCCAATATTGATAATGATCGGCTTTTTGTCACTTTCATTTACCAGAAGCGTCGCCCTGTCAATACAACTTAGAAATTCTTTTTTGTTAATTTCAATCTTTGTCTCATAATCGCTGGAAAGCATCTGATCAATCCGGAAGTATTCTCCTTCAATCAGCCGGGATACGACGACAGTATTGTCAAACTCAAAGACAATGTGATTTTTCGTAAAAAAGATACTTACCTCATCTTCTGTTTCTCCGGATAAAATTTTACTCACTTCTATCAGTGTCTTTCCCGGAACGACAACTTTGTTAGGCGAATAACTTTCTTTTAATTCAATTTTTCTTATCGATATGCGATGACCATCCAGTGAAACGACCCGGAGCGTATTTCCGTTAATTTCAAAAAGCTCTCCTGTCATCATTTTATTATTTTCATTCGCTGCGATGGAAAAAATCGTCTGACGAATGACTTCCTTCAGGGTAAACTGAGAAATTGTTACAGGATCACTTTTCTCTACATATGGTAAATAGGAAAAATCATCGCCGGATTTTCCGGCTATGTTAAATTTTGCTTTTTCACAAGTGATCACAGCCTGTAATTTTTCATCGGTAGCTATGGTAACTTCATTATCAGGCAGTTTTCGAACAATTTCAGAAAAAATCTTCGCGTCCAGTGCAATAATTCCCTTTTCCAGAATTTCTCCTTCTACTTTTGTTTCGATACCAAGTTCCATATCATTGGAAGTAAATTTTATTTCGTTTGTTGAAGCGTCAATCAGAATACATTCAAGAATCGGCATAGTTGTCTTTCCTGGAACCGCTTTCATAACGATGCTTACGCTTTTTTGAAGATTGCTTTTTGAACATACGATTTTCATATTGTGAACAACTCCTTTTGCTGTGTTAAATAAAAAAAATGAAAAGAAAATCAGAAGTAATCGCCGTAGGGGATGTGAATTTGTGGAAAAGCGTGAGAGTGTCCATAAATAAAAGGTTTGCGGCTGGAATAAGTTTGTGAAAAAGCCAGCAAAAGCATGAGAAAAAATAGGAAGTTATCAACAGCTTCGAATTTAGCATCTTTTTATGAACATCTTATCACCATTTTATAAACATCCTGTCGTGGATATCAGCCAGGGCTTATTTTCTTTTGGATTACTTCAACAGTGTTTCGAATACTTTCTGAGGATTTCATTTTTTCTGTAATTTTTTTGTATCCGTTAATGACTGTGGAATGATCTTTTTTTCCCATCAGAGCGCCAACGGCTTCCAGGGAGGTA
The DNA here is from genome assembly GCA_937965795.1 of uncultured Lachnospiraceae bacterium. GTDB lineage: Bacteria > Bacillota > Clostridia > Lachnospirales > Lachnospiraceae > Hominisplanchenecus_A. The sequence goes on from CALCMD010000007.1 coordinate 14,454, forward strand.
TTTGTCATGGTTCTGCATAAATACATGGCGATCTGTCTTGGTAGCACGATTTCAGCATTTCTTTTTGGACCTTTCAAATCAGCGACGGATACGTGAAAATGTTCCGCAACCATAGTAATAATAAGGTCGGGGGTTACTTCACGTTTTTCATCTGGTGAAATAATATCTTTTAAGGCTTCTTCTGCCAAAGCAACGTTAATCTGTCTTTTTTCCAGGTTACTGAAAGCCATCAGTTTATTTAAGGCTCCTTCAAGCTCACGAATATTGGATTTGATATTCGTGGCAATGTATTCAATGACGTCATTATCAATATTATACCCGTCCATTTCTTCCTTTTTTCGAAGAATGGCCATTCTGGTCTCATAGTCAGGAGAGGAGATATCCGCAATCAGTCCCCATTCGAAACGGGAACGGAGGCGTGCCTCCAGAGTCTGAATCTCTTTTGGCGGTTTATCTGAGGATATGATGATCTGCTTTTTCGAACCGTGAAGATCATTAAAGGTATGGAAAAATTCTTCCTGCGTAGATTCTTTTCCTATGATAAACTGAATATCATCTATTAATAAAACATCGATATTTCTATATTTCTCACGAAACTTGGACATAGCAGTATTATTTCCGTTTCGGATCGCTTCAATCAATTCGTTCGTGAAGGATTCACTGGTAACGTAGAGCACTTTCGTTTCCGGATTTTCTTCTAATATAAAGTGAGCAATGGAGTGCATCAAATGGGTTTTACCAAGTCCAACACCTCCATAAATAAAAAGAGGGTTATATATCTCTCCCGGAGATTCCGCAACAGCCAGTGATGCGGCATGGGCAAATTTGTTATTTCCGCCTACCACAAAAGTATCAAAGGTATATTTTGGATTCAGGTTGGATTTTTCAATGATGTCATTTGAAAGAGAAGAAGGCTTTGCGGCTGCTTCTACTGCAATCTTTTTTGCCTGTTCCGGTAAAATAAATTCAATTTCACATTCAATTCCTGTTACTTCGGCAATCGCTACTTTAATAGGAAGTGTATATTTTTTACTGATATAACTCAGCCCCATATCGCCAGAAGGAACTAAAATATAGGTTTTGTTTTCGATTGGATCGTACTTATGTATGGTTAAAGGTTTTAACCATGTGTCGAAGGAAATCTGAGACAGTTCGTGCTCTAATTTAACGGTTGTCAGAATGTCCTCCCATTTATCTTCTAATATGTTCATTTCAAAATCTCCTTTTGAACCCAATTTCTCTACAATAATAATACCTGAAAATGTTTGAATAAGCAATC
>CALCMD010000008.1 GCA_937965795.1 uncultured Lachnospiraceae bacterium
GTAATATCAGACAGATACCCCCTAATTACTTTCATATTTCCAAGATACAAATTATCGGCACGCTGAAAAATCGGCTCTCCATTCACAAAAAGATTTTCAGAAATGATTTTTCTTGGATATTCTTCATCAAGAAATACTCCCAAATCAATCTCTAATTCATATAAAATCCGAAACTTATCGCCTTCTGCCTCCTCATAAAATTCAACAGAAAAAGAAACAGGTTTTCCTTCCGCTTCATTATTATTCGGAATCAGCTCCAATGCTGTCGCTGCTGGATTTGGTGAAGATTTTTCTTCAGAGTTTCTAATATTTCCCCTAAGCACAATCGCACGCAGAACGTCCATTGCACCTATAATATTTGTTTTTCCTGCGGCATTCGGTCCATAAATTACAGAGGAACTTAAACCACGTATTTCTTTTCCTTTTACCTTCGTTTTCATCAAACTATAATCTAATCCTGTCTGCTTCGGTGCTGCCACCATAGAGAAACTAGATTCTTCTACAAATGATTTATAATTCTTCGTTTTAAATTCAAGAAGCATATAGCAACCTCCATTCTGCTAAATTCTTGCAAAATCACACTATAATTATATGCTTACTATTTTCAACAGTCAATTTCTTTATTCTTATTTTGCACTTTTTCTGCAAAATCACGCCTTTTGACTTTGTTCAACCCTAACAACTCCCACATTCCCTGACACCCCAACAAATATTAATTCTTCCTTACGCAGTTCATTACGCATTTTTACCAGCTCTGCAAGAGCATCCTTTTCTGCTCTTCCTATCTGGTCCCGGCTTTTTCCAATGCCTCTTTCTGCTGTTCAATTTTCGCATCAATACCAAATGCTTTGAGTATCGTTTTCTGGTTTGCTGTTACAGGCTTCTCACTCAATCATTAAGTATGTATACCTACTCAATAATTACGACAAGAAAAGAGCAGAAAATCAAGAAAACTCGCTGATTTTCTGCCCGTTTTGAGCATTTATTTTCGCTTGAGTGTCAACTTCTACCGGAAGTTAAGATTATATGATTTGTATCCGGTATTTTTCCAGCCAGTAATTGATTTGCAGCATATAAGCCAGCATCTGCGGCCCCGCCATCAACTGTCCGTACCACGGTTTTCCATAGTCGGACGGGCTATCCAGAAACGCCTGCACCTTACGCGTATCCAGAAGCTGCCGCACGGGGGCCTGCGGATCGGAAATCACCTCTTTTAGCTTTGTTCCAAGAAGCTTTTCATACGCCGGGTCGTAAGTCTTTGGATAGGGGCTCTTTCTCCTCCAGAGAACTTCTTCCGGCAGCCACCCGGCCCCGGCATGGCGCAGCAGAGCTTTTGTAATATTTCCCCGGCTCTTCATCTCCCACGGAACATTCCAGAGATATTCTACAATCCGGTGATCCGCAAAAGGAACCCTCGCTTCCAGCCCGGAACTCATACTGGTCCGGTCCATACGGTCGAGCAGGGTCGTCATGAACCACCGCAGATTCAAATAAGAAATCTCACGGCGGCGCTTTTCCTCCGCCGTCTCTCCCGAAAGAAGCGGCGTCTCCTGTTCCGTGCGGCGGCATGCCGCCCGCGAATATTCCTCCAGCGGCAGTTCCCGCAGCAGTTCCTCACTCAAAAGCGCCTTTCTCGGCTCCATGCCCGGCGTCCACGGGAAATTATTTCCTTCAAAAGCCGCCTTACTGTGGAACCACGGATAGCCCCCAAAGATTTCATCGGCACATTCCCCGGTCAGCGTGACCGTATTGTACTCTTTCACCCGCGAGCAGAAATAAAGCATGGAGGATTCCACGTCCGCCATACACGGCAGGTCACGGGCGTCCACGGCCCGGAACAGATATTCATACTGCTGCATATTGTCACATTCCAGAAAGCGATGGTTCGTCTTGCAGTGCTCTACCATTTTTTCCACCCAGGGGCGGTCCTCTCCCGGCTGGAACGCATTGGATTTGAAATATCTGCTGTTATCTTTGAAATCAAAGGAAAACGTATTTAACTCTTTCCCCTGACGGTGCAGTTCTTTTGCGCAGATGGCTGTTACCAGACTGCTGTCTATGCCGCCGGAAAGAAACGTGCTGATCGGAATATCTGAGAGCATCTGCTTTTTCACAGCATCCTCGATCAGCCAGGACGTATGCGCCACTGTTTCTTCAAACGTATCCGTATGCGGGGCGCTTTCCAGCTTCCAGTAAGTGACCCGGCTCATTCCCTGCCTGCTCCAGCACAGGTGCTCGCCGGGCAGAACCTCAAGTATGCCCCGGAATACCCCTTTTCCATAAGTTTTCGCAGGGCCGAGGGCGAAAATCTCACACAACCCTTCCCGGTCAAGAACAGGCTTTACTCCCGGATAGGCAAACAGCCCTTTGATTTCAGAGGAAAAAACAAGCGTATCGTCCGCCATCGTATAAAACAGAGGCTTTACTCCCAGACGGTCACGGAACAAAAACAGCTCTTCCGTGCGGGAATCCCAGATGGCAAAGGCAAAGATTCCGTTCAGTCTCTTGACATAACCGGCCCCGTAGCGCAAATATCCCCGCAGGATTACTTCCGTATCACTCTCTGTCTCAAACTCCACGCCTTCCGCCAAAAGCTCTGTTTTCAGTTCCGGCATATTATAAATTTCCCCGTTATAGACAATCGTACATTCCCCCCCGTCCATCCGGCAGGTCATAGGCTGCTGCCCCGTCACCAGATCAATGATTTTCAGACGCACATGGGCGAGGCCGCACCCCTGTTTCAAATAAATCCCCTCGTCGTCCGGCCCCCGGTGCTTCTGCACACGGTTCATCTGTTCCAGAACAGGCGTCCATCTGCCTCTCTCTTCTTCTAAAGAGATGGAAGGGTTACAAAATCCGGCAATTCCACACATGCAGGTTCTCCTTTCTACTACGTTCGATCATTAATCGCCGTTTTAGCTGATGACCGGCTGATACTGCCGGCCCTCTAAGGCCGCCTCGATGACAGGAACGAGAAATTCCGTATGCGCAATCATGGAGTTCGGCTTCTTTACAGGATTATCCTGCCCAAAAGGAACGAAATAAATGTGCTTGGTATTAAGCAGCAGACCGATATTTTTCATATTCATCCCCAGGGCGTCATTGGTAGAGATCGAAAGCACCAGAGGCTTTTCATTGCGAAGATGAGCCTTGGCCGCCATCAGAACCGGAGAATCTGTAATCCCATTCGCAAGTTTGGCGATGGTATTCCCCGTACACGGCAGAATCACCAGAACATCCAGCAGCCCCCCTGGCCCGATGGGTTCCGCCTGCGCGATCGTCCGTATGGGCGGCTTTCCGGTAATATGCTCCGCTTCCGCCATAAAATCACAGGCACGCCCAAAGCGGCTGTCTATGGTCTGGGACGCATCCGAAAAAATCGTCTGTACCTCCGCCCCTTCTTCCATCAGTTTACGCAGGTCTTCAAATGTTTTTCGATAGGTGCAGAAAGACCCTGTAAGTGCAACACCGATTTTCTTTCCTCTCAGTGACATAAAACAAATCCTCCTCACAAAATAATCGCATCTGTTTTCCCCTTCGTACGAAGGACAAAACGAACAAGCTCCTCAGCCGAGGACGCAGGCGCATACTTTCCCGGAAGCCCCGGAAGCAGCCATGCCGGGATTCCCATTTCCTCAGCCGCCTCAAAGTCCACGCCGCCCGGCGCAGACGCTACATCCAGAATACAGGCTTCTGGTTTTACGCACGCCAGCAGCTTTCTTTCCAGAACCACGGCCGGGATTGTATTAAAGATAAAATCAAATTCCGGCAAAGCCTTTGCAAGCCCGGAAAAATCCATCGCCCCTTCCGTAAAGACCGCCGCCTTCGCAAGCTGCGCGGGATTCCTTACGCACACCTGCACATGGGCGTTCATCCCTTTTAAAAGCGCTGCCAGCGTCTGTGCGCATTTCCCATATCCCAAAACCAAGCACCTGCTTCCATGAAGATTTCCAGGACTTTTGCTGATTGCTTCCGCCACGGCTCCCTCCGCCGTAGCAATGGTATTAAAAAAGGTAATTTCCTCCTGCTCCATAAAATCAATGACCTCGACCCCTTTTTCTCCGGCAGCCTGTAAAAAAGCCGCAGGGATACACCCTGCAAAAAAACGCTGGCCTTCTTTCAGAGCATCCAGCAATTCCAAAAGCGGAAACGGGGGATTTCCGCTTTTCTGGTTCAGATAAATCCTGTCAGACGACAAGGGAACCGGCGCGATAACGGTTCCGGCGCTGCGCACGGCTTCCTGCACTGTTCGCCGCTCCCCTTCCTCCCCGGAAACACAAAGAAGGGAAACGCAGACGCTGTATCCCTTTTCTTCCAGTTCCCGTGCCATATATACCTGCCGCATGTCTCCGCCAATCACGGCAAAATTACAAATTTTCTGGTTCATATTTTCCAAACACCTCCTGCGGACAGTCTTTTCCTGCCTTCTTCCTTTCCGGCAGACAAATGTTTCTGAACTGTTATACTATATGTGAAACATGTATGGATGGTGAATCCTCTGGCAGATTTCCTTTTTTGTTGTAAAAATTGCCGTATTTCCACGGCTCCTTTCTAGGAAATTTTTATTTTCCCCTCGATATTTTTCATAGTTTCTCTCGCCTTCTCAAGCGTAACATGATTATATATGTTCATCGTCACACTCACGCTACTGTGCCCCATAATTTTCTGAATCACTTTTATATTCGTCTCATTTTCACAGAATCGGGTGCAGAAAGTATGACGCATTACATGCGAGGATAAATGAGGCAGCAGAACCGGAACCCGCCTCTCCTTTTTGGCGGCGGCTTCTTCGAGTTGATTGTACTTTTGACAAATCCGGTTCAGCACCGCATTGATTTCATTTGCCAGAAACACTTTTCCCGTTGCCTTTACAAATACAAAATCACAATACCCGTCTATGCTGCACGCTTCCCCAATCCCATACTTTAAGCTCTGCTCCTTTTGACGCAAAAGCTGTCTGCGGACATCCTTCATCATAGGAATCACTCTCTTTCCGCTTTCCGTTTTTGGCTTCAGTATATGCACATCATATCCATCTCCAAAGTTATCATACCTCAAAGAATGCGTAACATAGATTACATTCTCTTCAAAATCAACATCCCCCCATGTCAGTCCCAGGCATTCTCCTATCCGCATTCCCGTTCCAAGCAAAGTCGTAAACAAAGGCAGATAACGGCTGTATATGGAATCCTCTGCTACAAATTCAATAAAACGCTGCTGCTCCTTTATCGTCATAGCTTTTCTTTTTCCTGCCTCTGTCTGTGCTATTTTAGACATCGCATTTCTGCATGGATTCCTGCGAATAAAATCATCATCAACCGCCATTTCAAAACATGGCTGCATCACCGCATGCAATACATTTACCGTACTGCTGGACAACCCTTTCTCTAACAATTCATTATAAAATTTCACAATGTCGCTGCTTTTTATATTTGCAATCGTTTTCTCTCCCAAAAAAGAATTCCTGACATGGTTCTCCCAATATTTCCGATAGAGCGCCTCCGTACTCTTTCTAATCGTCCGGTGCCTGTCGAGATATTGATAAAATAAAGAATTCAGTGTGATTTGTTTCGAGTCTCCGCTTCTGATTCCATCGCTTATATCCCGCTCAATCCTCTTTTCTTTTTCCCGCAGACCCGCCAAAGTCAAATCATAAACACACCTTCTTTTCCCGCCAATATCAGTATACTGATACTGATATCTGCCATCTTTTCTCTGACTTTCCCTTACCCTTAAAATCTTTCCTCTGTTATCGGTCCGTTTTCTCATCGCCATGCTTCATCTCTCCTCTTTCAATCAATCTTCTTTCTTCAGCATCCGCATTTATTATGCCTCCAAATTACCATTTGATGTATTTTTGTTGTAAAAAAAAGCTGCATGGTGAAAATCCATGCAGCAAAAACCCCGCTTTTATCAGCGTTCCGACGGTTTTACGATTCAAATTTCTATACAAAATAACACTTTGTACTGTATTTTTTGATCTGAGCGATTCAGGTCTTAAAATAGAAAAAGGGATAAAAAGGAAAGGAGAAATTCACATGAAATTTTTACAGAAACTCGGTAAAGCATTAATGCTGCCAGTAGCCGTCCTCCCCATCTGCGGTATCCTGATGGGAATCGGCTATCTGCTCTGCCCAGCGACCATGCAAGGCGGCGATATTGTCGGAATGTCCAATCTGATTGGTAAATTCTTAGTAACCGCAGGAGGAGCGCTGGTTGACAATCTGCCTCTCTTGTTCGTTGTAGGAGTTGGCGCCGGAATGTCAGAAGACAACGATGGTACCGGCGCCGTCGCAGCTCTCGCATCCTGGCTTATTATGACGACATTGCTTACCGTCACCATCACCACCGCTGTAACGCATGATCCCTGTGAGGAAAAAGAAGTATTCGGCGGGCTTATGGCACTGCTGATGCCTGAGATGAGCAAAGTCACCGCTATGGCCTTCAGCAAAATCGCCAACCCCTTTGTGGGTATTCTGGCAGGAGTCATTGGCTCTGCCTGCTACAACAGATTCAAAAATACCAAGCTTCCGGAATGGCTGGCATTCTTTAGCGGAAAGCGCTGCGTAGCAATCATAGCCTCAGTCGTTTCCCTTTTAGTTTCCATCATCCTGATGTTTGTGTGGCCTGCCATTTTCGGAGGACTGACTGCACTCGGCAATATTATCGCAGATATGGGCGCAGCCGGCGCTGGTATCTATGCTTTCCTGAACCGTCTGCTCATTCCTGTAGGTATGCACCACGCACTGAATAACATCTTCTGGTTTGACACCATTGGATTGGGCGACCTGACTCATTTCTGGGCCGGTCAAGTACAGGGGCTTAACAAACTGGCAGACGGTTCCACCATCAATATAAACTGGAGTCTAGGCATGTACATGTCCGGTTTCTTCCCATGTATGATGTTCGGTATCCCTGGTGCGGCGCTGGCTATGATTCAGTGTGCAAAGGACAGTAAGAAGAAAGTTGCGATTGGGCTGGTAGCTTCTGCCGCCATTTGCGCATTTGTTTGCGGCGTTACCGAACCGTTTGAATTCGGCTTCATGTTCCTGGCGCCCGTCCTGTATCTCGTATACTCCCTGCTGTATGGAATCTTCACTTTCATTACTGTACTGGTTGGCTTCCGTGCCGGATTCAGCTTCTCCGCCGGTGCTACCGATCTGCTGTTCTCAGCATCTCTTCCGGCAGCAGCTAACACATGGATGATTATTCCTCTGGGTATTGCGGCATTCGTAGTGTTCTACTTCGTGTTCCGCTTCGCTATCACAAAGTTTGATCTAAAGACTCCAGGCCGAGAGGATGACGAAGAAGATGAGATGAAAGCCGTTCTAAAAAACGACAACTTCACTGAAGTGGCACGTATCATCCTTGAGGGTGTCGGCGGGAAAGAGAACCTGACTTCTATCGATAACTGTGTGACAAGACTTCGTCTGGAAATCAAAGATTACACAAAAGTAAATGAAAAGAAGATTAAATCCGCAGGCGTCAGAGGCGTTATCAGACCGGGCAAGACAGCCGTTCAGGTTGTAATCGGTACACAGGTACAGTTCGTAGCTGATGAATTCAAAAAGTTAGCCAAATAATTTCAAGATAACAATAAAATATCCCTTTTCCTAAGAAGGCTGCTCTCTCAGGCGGCCTTTTCTGGAAATGCACCATTACTGGAAACATTTAATTTTTACAGACAAACGAAAGGAGAAACATCATGTCCAGATTTTGTACATACTGTGGCAGACCTTTAAACGAAGGAGAAATCTGCTCTTGTCAACAAAAAAAAGAAAACACTCATCAGGAAGAATATCTTTCCGAAACAAACCAGATGAATGCTAAGGCAGAACGCCTTGTTTCTGCAACGAAAAATATGATCCATGAAATACGTTCCATCCTCAAGGCTCCTGTTACACACGGAAAAGAACTCATAAACAGTGGAAACAGCGTAGTAGGAATAAAATTTATCATACTAAAAGCTATCGTTGCAGTAATCATTCTGTTGATTGCTATTATGAAATTCAAAAGCATGCTTGGCAATTATGTAGGTTATTATGCAGATTATATCGAAATTCCTTATTTCCGTATGATTTTTATAGTAATTATCTTTACAGCCGGCTTGGACTTTCTGGAGGGCATTCTGATGAACCTGCTGACTCTGGTCTTTCAAGGCACTGGAGGCATCCAACGGATGCTGTCATTAATCGGCGTGCGGGCCTTATACCAGGCTGTTGGCATGTCGGCGGTTGGCTTATTGGCGCTGTTCAGCATTCCCGCCGCAGCCGTCTCCCTGGCTCTTATATCAGTGTTCACACTGTATCTGGAACATCATTTATTCATTATATCTATAAGATGCAACGAGAATAAAAAGCTGTATGCTTTTTTATTAGAAAAAACATGTTTCTGTCTTACCTGCCTTCTTTTAAATATGATGTTTCTTTCAGGGATTATAGAGCAGATACGTAGATTCTTCCATTAAAAAGGATTCCTGAACTAAAAAAGACCGCCTTTTCAGCGGTCTTTTTTAGAAAAAGGGATGTTGTATTTTCAATTATTTAGCTAATTTCTTAAACTCGTCAGCTACGAACTGTACCTGTGTACCGATTACAACCTGAACGGCTGTCTTACTCGGTCTGATAACGCCTCTGACGCCTGCGGATTTGATCTTCTTCTCGTTTACCTTTGTGTAATCCTTGATTTCAAGACGAAGTCTTGTTACACAGTTATCGATAGAAGTGAGGTTCTCTTTACCGCCAACACCCTCAAGGATGATGCGTGCTACGTCAGTAAAGTTATCGTTTTTCAGAACAGCTTTCATCTCGTCCTCTTCGTCATCTTCTCTACCTGGGGTCTTCAGGTCGAATTTGATGATAGCGAAACGGAATACTAAGTAGAATACTACGAATGCTGCGATACCCAGAGGGATGATCAGCCATGTCTTAGCTGCTGCCGGAAGAGATGCTGAGAACAGCAGGTCGGTAGCACCAGCGGAGAAGCTGAATCCTGCACGGAATCCAAGAGCTACCGTAATGATGGTAAAGATTCCGTATAACAGAGAGTAAATTAAGTACAGAACAGGAGCCAGGAACATGAATCCGAACTCGAACGGCTCTGTAACACCACATACGAATGCGCAGACAGCAGCGGAAGCTACCAGACCGATCGCAACTTTCTTCTTGTTATCCTTTGCACACTGAACCATAGCCAGCGCTGCACCTGGGATACCAAACATCATACATGGGAAGAAACCGGACATGTACATACCAAGCGACCATGTAACATCTGCGCTTGTCTCTCCAGCCCAGAAGTGAGTCAGATCGCCAAGACCGATGGTCGGGAACCAGAAGATGTTGTTCAGTGCGTGGTGCATACCGATCGGGATTAACAGACGGTTCAAGAATGCGTAGATACCTGCACCAACAGTTTCCATACCAACGATACCGTTACCGATTGCTACCAGTAAGCCGAAGATCAGCGGCCATACAAACAGCAGGATAACAGAAGCTACGATAGAAACAACTGCGGCAACGATTGCCACGCAGCGTTTTCCGCTGAAGAATGCCAGCCAATCAGGAAGCCTCGTGGATTTGAATTTGTTGTAGCATGTAGCGCCGATGATACCGCAGAGGATACCGATGAACTGGTTACCAGCAACTTTCTGGAAAGCAATAAACTTCTCTGTTCCTTCTTCCAGAGTCATGAAGGTTCCAACTGTTCCAGGAGCCAGAAGGTTCTGGATCATCAGCCAGGAAACCAGAGCTGCCAGAGCGCCAACGCCATCATTGTCATCTGACATACCAATACCAACACCTACTACAAACAGGATTGCCATGTTATCAATTAACGCGCCGCCAGCTTTTACAAGCAGGAAACCGATGATGTTCGCAATACCAACAACATCTCCACCCTGCATAGTGGACGGACAGAGCAGGTATCCGATACCCATCAGAATACCACAAATCGGAAGGGTTGCTACTGGAAGCATCAACGCCTTACCAAGTTTCTGTAAATACTTCATAGAAATTTCTCCTTTCCTTACTTTATCCCTTTTTTCTATTTTAAGATCTGAACCACGCAGACCATAAAATACTGCTCAAAGTGTTATTTTGTGATTTTAATCAGCGTATCGCCGGGAACTACCTCTTTTCCTGAAACCGCCTCTACCGCTTCATAATCATCACTGTTGCATACAAGCACCGGCGTCACCACATCATAGCCTGCCGCCTTAATCTCCTCTATATCGAAGCTGAGCATCAGGTCGCCTGCCTTTACCTTATCTCCTGTGTTTACATGCGTCTCGTAAAATTTCCCCTTCAGTTCTACCGTGTCCAGTCCCACATGAACCAGTATCTCGGCGCCATATTCGGTCGTCAGGCTGATTGCATGTTTCGTGTCAAACACCAGGGCGACTGTCCCGTCCGCAGGAGCGTAAATCTTACCCTCCGCCGGAATTACGGCTGCGCCATTTCCAAGCAATCCGTCTGCAAACGTAGCATCGTTCACTTCAGACAGCGGAACTGCTTTTCCCTTTGCCGGAGATACCAGTGTGTAGCCGGTCTCGCTCTTACCTCCAAACATTCCTTTCAATGATTTAAACATTTGCTTCGCCTCCCATATAAAAGTGAAAAAGGATAGCGGTAATGGGCTACTCTGCCTGACCAGTCACAATCCGTATCCTTAATTCTTTCTTATTGTACCAATAATTTCGCCTAAGGTCAACTCATTTTTTTTATATTTTTTATACATTTTTTATAAATCAGCGCATGTTCTTTACTTTTTCGATAAAAGCTCTCACCTTTCCGCTTTCCTTGCCGTTTTCCCCTTCTACCCCTGTGCTGACGTCTACGACGTCCGGGTGGAAGATGTCGATGGCTTCCCTGACGTTCCCCTCATTCAGTCCTCCTGCCAGCACCAGCATCCGTCCGCCTTGCCCAAAATACCTCATTTTTTCCCAGTCAAACGCTTTGCCGGAGCCAGGTGTGCTTCCATCCAGCACACAGGCCGTGATCTTCTCGCTTTCCTCCTCCTGTAAAATAACAGGATCTGTCACATTATATGCCCGCCAGACCGGAATCATGATTTTCCCCAGAAGTTCTTCTGAAAGTTCCCCATGTATCTGAACGGCGTTAAAATCCATCTGCTCGATCAGACGTATCTGCTCCAGTGTCGGGGAAACTACCACAGCGACCCTTTGTATCTTCCGGTCCAGATACCTGAGCACCTGCCATGCGTTCTGTACGCTGTTATTCCTTCTGCTCTTTTCATAAAACATGACAAACCCTGCATAATCCGCACCGTACCTGTTCAGCATCCGTGCCTCCTCCGGTTTCGTCAGTCCGCAGATTTTTACCTTTGTTTCCATCGTTACACCTTCCATCCTCTAAATTAATCCCAGGCGCCTGCATCCATTCCAGATGCCATCCTCCGTCAAAGAAGTTGTCACATAATCGGCTGCCTCTTTAATCACAGCAGAACCATTTCCCATTGCGACCCCAATCCCCGCCGTGCGGATCATCCCCAGGTCGTTTACGCTGTCCCCAAAAGCAATAGTATCCGAAAGCTCCGTTCCCAGCAGCTCGCAGACCTTCTTCATCCCGGTGCCCTTATCATACCCTTTCGGCACAAATTCCACGACCGCCGGATTGTGAATCATAAAATCATAATGCTCTTTCATGGCTTCAAAGCATCCTTCCCTATCCGCATGGTCTGTGGCACAGGAAAGCTTCGAAACCTCCCATTTTCCCCATTCCCCCGAAATCGTCCGCAGCCTTTCCGCCGCATCTGCTCTCAGTTTCTTTCCAAAATAATCGTCTCCGAATTCTTCATTATCCATATAAAGGTATTCCCTGCCTTCCAGAATCGGACGAAATCCGAAACGGCGCACCGTATGGATCGTATCTTCTACCAGCTTATTGTCGATTCTGTGATAAAAAACGGTTTCCTCCCCATATTCGATCATGGTTCCGCAGCCGGATACAATACCGTCAAAACCAATCTCCAGCAATTTCGGGTTTCGAATATACCCTCTGCTGCGCCCGCTGCATAAAAAAGCCAGATTCCCGTTCTCCTTTAAAGTATGGATCGCCCGAACCGTACTTGGAGGAATTTCATTCCTCTGATTCCATATCGTGCCGTCAATATCAAAAAAAACAATCTTTTTCTTCTGCATATTCTCACCCCTGATTCCTGAATGTCGTTTTATTCTATCATTTCTGTCTCACAGGGTCAACCTTTGCCTCCTTTGTTTCTGCTCCAAACTTTATCCACAAAAGATTTGACAAATCTTTCTTCTTACGGTATAATCACTTACATCTTTTGTTTAAACTTTTAAAGTTTAAAGCGTTAAAGTAATGTTTTTGTAAAGGAGACACGGTATTATGAAAGAAATATCAAAACTGATGAATTTTCGCCCTGAAATCAAAGTCGTAGACGCCACCCTTCGGGACGGGGGACTTGTAAACGACTTTTATTTTTCTGAAAAATTTGTCCAGGACCTGTATCTGGCGAATTTAAGAGCCGGCGTGGACTATATGGAGTTTGGCTATAAAGCATCCCGTGAAATGTTCGACGAATCCAAATTCGGAAAATGGAAATTCTGCAAGGACGAGGACATCCGTTCCGTCGTAGGCGACAACAATACCGACCTGAAAATTGCGGTTATGGCAGACGTGGGACGCTGCGATTACAAGAAGGATATTACAGACCGTGCCAACAGCCCCATCGACCTGATCCGCGTCGCTACTTACATCAATACGATTCCTGCCGCCATTGACATGATTGAGGACGCCCATGCGAAGGGATACGAGACCACCTGCAATATCATGGCGCTCTCCAATGCCCGCGAACAGGATCTGGAAGTAGCTCTGCACCTTCTCGGCCAGAGCAGCGTTGACGTCATCTATATCGTGGACAGCTACGGCTCCTTCTACCCGGAACAGATCGCCCGCACCGCCAAGTCATTTTTGGACGTCTGCGGACAGTACGGAAAAGAGGTCGGCGTCCACACGCACAATAACCAGCAGCTCGCTTTCGCCAACACCATCGAAGTTACCGGAGACGGCGTAAACTTCCTGGACGCTACCTATAACGGCATGGGCCGCGGCTGCGGAAACTGTATGATGGAGCTTCTGCTCGGTTTCCTGAAAAATCCGAAATACAACCTTTATCCGGTCATTCAGTTTATCGAAAAGCACATGACCAGGCTGAAAGAGGAAGGCGTGATCTGGGGCTATGATTTCCCGTATATGCTGACCGGAATCCTCGACCAGCACCCCCGCTCCGCTATCCAGTTTATGAAAAACGGACGCAAGGATTATACAGAATTTTACAAGGAACTGCTTGACAGAGACTAAAGCGCAGGGGGCTGATACATCAGCCCCCTCCTCTTATTCCCGCACCCATTTCAGATATGCGGCGATCTCCTTTTCATATCCATTTTCACCAGGTTCATAGAATTTCACATCCCCCAGCTCCTCCGGAAGATACCTCTGCTTTGAGAAATGCTTCGGAAAGTCATGGGCATACTCATATCCCAGCCCATGCCCCAGCTTTTCGGCTCCCCGGTAATGAGAATCCTTCAGATGTACCGGAACGGTTGCCTTCTGCCGCTTCACAGACTCCATCGCCGCAAAGATGGCGTTCGTACAGGAATTGCTCTTTGGCGCCGACGCTACATAAACCGCCGCCTGCGCCAGAATCAACTGCGCCTCCGGCATCCCGACACGCTCCGCTGCCTGTGCCGCCGCCACCGCTACCTGCAATGCCTGCGGGTCGGCATTTCCCACATCCTCAGAAGCGCAGATCATAATTCGTCTGGCGATAAACGTCACGCTCTCTCCCGCATACAGCATCCGGGCCAGATAGTATACGGCGGCGTCCGGATCGGAGCCACGCATACTTTTAATAAAAGCGGAAATCGTATCATAATGGTTATCCCCTGTTTTATCGTAGCGCACCACACGTTTCTGAATACATTCCGAAACTGCCTTAAGCGTCAGATGAATCTTTCCATCCGCACTCCGTTCCGTCGTCAGGACTCCCAGCTCAATCGCATTTAGCGCCGCCCTCGCATCCCCTCCTGCCATATCTGCCAGAAATTCCTCCGCTTCCTCGTCAATCACCGCATCGTAAGCGCCCATGCCCCGCTCTTTATCATAAACGGCACGTTCGATCAGCGTGCGGACGTCCTGTTTCTCCAGAGGTTTCAGCTCAAAGATGACAGACCGGGAAAGCAAAGCCCCGTTCACCTCAAAGTAGGGATTTTCTGTCGTAGCCCCGATCAGAATGAGCGTCCCGTCCTCCACAAAGGGGAGCAGATAATCCTGCTGCCCCTTGTTGAAACGGTGAATCTCATCCACAAAGAGGATCGTGCGTTTTCCGTACATCCCCAGGCAGTCCTTTGCCGCCTTCACTACCTCTTCCATATCCTTCTTTCCGGCAACTGTCGCATTGATCTGTGTAAATTCTGCACTTGTAGTATTAGCAATAACCTTCGCCAGCGTAGTTTTTCCCGTTCCCGGCGGCCCGTAAAAAATAATCGAGCTGATCTTGTCCGCCTTGATTGCCCGGTAAAGCAGCTTGTCTCTGCCGATGATATGCTGCTGCCCTACCACTTCCTCCAGCGTTTTCGGGCGCAGCCGGGATGCCAGCGGCGCCTCTGTTTCCATCGTATTGTTTCTCATATAGTCAAAAAGATCCATGTTTTCCTCCGTTTATTCCAGAATCAGTTCATCGACCGTCACGAACTCATAGCCCTGCTCCAGCAGCGCGTCCACGATTTGAAGCGCTGCTTTTACAGAAGATTCATAAGAATCATGCAGAAGAATGACGTCATTCTCCCCGGCTTCATCGAGTACCTTCCGCACCACCGTATCCACGTTTTTTGTCGTCCAGTCCAGCGGGTCGATCGTCCACAGTACCGGAAACATCTGAAACCCGCAGTCCAGCGTCTTATCCCATGCGCCAAAGGGCGGACGTATAAATTCCGTATCTTTCCCCGTAATCTCTCGAACCCGTTCGCTGGTCTTTCGAATCTGTTCACATGCCTTCTCCTTTGATAATCCCGTGATCTTCACATGGTCATAGGTGTGATTTCCAATCAGGTGTCCTTCCTCATCCATGCGTTTGATGACGTCCTCATGACCCTCTATATTTTTTCCTACCACAAAAAAAGTCGCCTTTATCCCCCGTTCCTTCAAACCGTCCAAAAGCTCCTGCGTATAGACCGGGTGGGGTCCGTCGTCAAAGGTCAGCGCAATCTTGGGCTTCATATCCTCCTGCGGCGTCTCTGCGGCTCTGCTGTATAAAAAGCAGCATCCTGTCAGAATCAGCAGGGCAGCCAGTATCAGAATCCCTTTCTGTTTCACAAAAAAACCGCCTGTTCTAAAATTACTTATATATACGTCCTTTTGTCTTTTTCTATTCCTGCGGCCCGTTATAAAACTTTTCCCGTTCCCTCCGTGCCAGGTTCAGGCAGAGTACATAAATTACTGCGCCTATCGCCGCAGAATCATTGGCGTTTCCGATATGATAGATGAAATACACCAGCGCCCCGTCTCCCACAAGATCCAGTCCCGCGAATTTCAGGTACTGCATTCTCTTTTGGGGCGACATGCCTTTTAATTCATGCAGAAACGCCGGCTCCGCCACATCCAGCAAAAGCCAGTAAAAAACCAGAAACCCTGTCAGCATTCCAATCGCCATATTTCCGCTGATCAGGTTCCTGTTCTGTGCCACAAAGCACACCAGCACCACCATAACGAGCAGTACCAGAGAAAGGATACTGATTCGGTTCCTGATCGTCTGTTTCTGCTCCTGATCCATCTTTTCCATGAAAATTCCTCCTCGCCTGTACTATCGCCATTATACAGGAAGCCGGCCGCGGATTCAATGTTGAACTGAAACATTCCTCTTTGTGTTTATACTTTCTTAATTTGCTTTTCCGCCAAAGATAACTTATACTAGAAAAAGAATAATCTTAAGATCAAAAGAAAACAGACGAGGTAACAATTATGATGGACCGTATCTTTAACATGGACAATAAGTTTTTCACTTTCATGGGGCGCGTCGCAGACCTGATTCTTTTAAATATCATCTTCCTGCTCTCCTGCATCCCCATCGTCACCATCGGCGCATCCATAACCGCCATGTACTATGTGACGCTGAAAATGGCGCGAAACGAAGACTCTTATATTTTCCGCAGTTTCGTGAAATCTTTTAAGCAGAATTTTAAGCAGAGCACGATCATCTGGCTGATTCTTCTGGCCGTCGGCGCGCTCCTTTTCGTTGATTTTAACATTATGGAACAGGCGGGTTCAGAAGGCGTCTTTAAAGCCGTCTATCTGGGACTGTATCTGCTTCTCCTGCTTTTCGGCATGGTATTTGCCTACATATTCCCTCTTCTTTCGAGATTTGACAATACCGTAAAAAACACGTTTCTGAACGCCCTGAAAATGGCGATTGCCCATTTTCCCTATACGGTTCTGATTCTGGCCATTACCTATGTGCCCATGTTCCTGACGCTGAACTACGGCGTCGTGCTGGTCTATGGCGCATTTGTCTGGATTGCGGCAGGCTTCGCCGTCACCTCTTTTCTGAATGCAAAGATCTTCACAAAAATCTTTGCCCGCTATATTCCTGCGCCCGAAGAAGTAAACGATCTGGACTGGCGGCTGGACGAAAACTAAAGCCAAAAATATGGGACTGCGCAAAGCGCTCTGGCTTTGCAGCAGTCCCTTTTCTATGTCCGATGTTCTCTTTCAGGAAAACAGATTCTGAAAAAATTCCACGATTGCGTCAAGGATTCTCGTAAAGAAATTCCCCACACTCTCCGTATCAAAATGAAAATCCAGATTTTCCAGCCTGTGATACAGATCCTGCGCCTGCTCCCTGATGGCGTCCACATTCAGATCCAGCCCGTCAATTTTATTCATAAGCCCGGCGATCTTATCCCTGTCCTCATCCGAAAGCTGCACTTCCAGCTTTTCGGCCGCCTGTTCGACCAGCTCGCTGACGTCCTCCCGGCTGCTGATGGAGCCTTCCGCCACCTCCTGTTTTACCAGGGCGATCAGTTCCTCCACCTTTTCGGCGTCTCCGACATTTTCTACAATTTCTCCCGTAATGACAAGCTCATTATTCGCCGCATCCAGACTTTCCTCTGACACCACTTCCCCGGTCATCGTTTCATATGCCTTGATCGCTCCCACCAGGGCGGCCGTACCGGATATGGAAAACGGCCCCGCCACCGTGATGTCTGCGTCCTCCACGCCCGCCGTAATGAGGGCGTTCCGATACATGCCAGGCGTACAGTAAGAAATGTTGCTGGTGTTTACGTTGATGCCGTTTCCCGCATCTTTTCCAACTACCATAACCGAAGAGAGCGCCCTGGTTCCAATCACGCTGGCCTCCAGGTACTCGTCCAGATACTGATGCTCATCCTCATTCGTGACGGTAATCACATCATAATCCTTTAATTCCTCCTCGGTGATGCCGAGAAGCTTCAGCACAGTCGCCCGCTCCGATTCTTTCAAATCCGCCCCCAGCGCCACATATGGCCTGTCCAGTACCGCATCTACGCGATCGGCCAGCGCCGTCGCCCCTGACGCCAGAAAAACGCCAAGCGCCAGCACGGCTGCCAGAATCTGTTTCTTTTTCATCACTTTTTCCTCCTCATCCTTTGTCTTTCTTTTTCTGTTTTCTCTCCAGGCGCTCGAAAAGCCATTCTTCAATATCCCGATAAACCTTGTCTCTGTCTGTTTCATTCAAAATCTCGTGCCGGTCTCCCGGATACAGTCTGCATTTGACATCTTTCATCCCCAGCTCCTTAAACTGGCCATACACCTGCATCACGCCTTTTCCGCAGTCTCCGACCGGGTCATCTCCACCCGCCACGAAAAATACCGGCAGATTTCTTGGCATCTTTTTCAGGTAGTTTTCACTGCTCAGTTTATAAAGCGACAGGAACATATTGTAATATGCGTTTAGTGTAAAGCAGAAGCTGCATCTCTCATCTGCCACATAAGCGTCTATGATTTTCTCATCTTTCGTCAGCCAGTCTTTGGAAGTGCGTGAATTTTTGAATCCCCGGTTATAGCCGCCAAAGGCCAGAGCGTCTACCAGACGGCTCCTGTGGTACCAGCCCTTCACTTTTGCGAGTCCCTTGCAAAGCTCCATGCCAAACTTCACTTCCTTCCCGGAATGATACCCGGTTCCCATGATGACGGCTCCCGCAAGCCCTTTTCCGTAACAGCAGATATACTGGCGCGCCAGAAACGAGCCCATGCTGTGTCCCAGAAGAAAATACGGTATCTGCGGATAATCCTCCTGAATCATCTTCCGCAGTCTGTGAAGGTCACGAATCAGAATACTGTTCCCATTCTCTTTTGCAAAATAGCCATAATCCTCTTTGCCCCGGACGGACTCTCCATGTCCCAGATGATCGTTCCCAACTACCAGAATTCCCTTCCCTGCCAGATAATTGGCAAAATCCTCATACCGCTCCACGAACTCACACATGCCATGCGAAATCTGGAGAATCGCCTTCACTTCTCCTTCCGGCACCCATTTTACCGCATGGATCAAGGTAATATGATCGTTCGACAAAAACTGAATATGCTGCTTGATTACCATATCAATCACCCCTTTTCCTATTCCTCCGCAGACACTCTCCCTCTGAATCTGCGGATTATCTTTAACTATATCACACTTTTTCCGGAAACTTCTTAAAATTCTGTGAAAAATTCTTTCTGTAAACAAAAAATCCGGCAGGGCGTTTCTAAAAGAAACGTCCGCCAGACCTTTTTGAAGGAAGGCTGCTATTCAATATAAAACTTTACGTAGTTATATTTATCCTTTTTAAAATTCCCATTCACATGAATACGGTAAATTCCTTTTTCAAAATCCTCTCTTTTATAGGGAGCCTCTTCCTCATCCGAGCACAGGATGTAAGTCTCCACTGCACTCTTCCCCGCCGGGAGCCTGTATGCTTCCTCCGTAAATGCCATATCTTTCTGCGGCTCTATTTTCACCCAGTCGGGATCTCCCACTTTTTCTACCCAGAAAGCTTTCCCATAAGTCAGCTCTTCCGTTCCTTTATTCTCAAACTTCACACGAACCTGAACCCGCTTGTCCGTCTGCTCCACATCGACCAGCGAAGCGTGTGATTCCTCCTCCTCCGCAAACAGATGGCTGACTTCGTATCGATCAATCATAGCCACGTCCTTTTTATCCATCACCAGCGCAATGCGAACCGGCTCCATCACCTGTACGGTAGCCACTCCTGGCGGAATCTCAATTCCTTCGCACCAGAGTGTGACCTTGCAGCACAGCTTACCGGAAGAATCCAGGCGGGTCTCTACGGACTGTATCCGATCGATATGTGTGTGGAACACCGAATCTTCCAGAAGTACGACAGACTTTTTACGAAAATCCGTTGCTTCATATTTTTTCAGATAGCTTTTCAGCTCCGCAGCGCCTGCCCAATGCTGTTTCTCCGCATCTTCGCAGTCCGCGATGGCTGCTTTGAGTTCCTCTTTTGTCCGGATTACCTTGCTTTCACCCCATTGATAGAGAAGATGCTTATATTTTTCCACTTCACCGGTAAACGTACAGCTCTTTTCCACTCTTTTCGGATGCTTTTTCACTACGACTTTGATTTTTGCCGTTACTTTTTTATTCTTTACCGAGGTAGCGGTCACCTGTGTGGTTCCGGCTTTTTTTGCTTTCAGCTTTCCGTATTTCGATACCGTTGCCACTTTCGGATTTTTTGATTTCCATCTCACCTTTTTCGAAGCTTTCTCAGGCTTCACCGCCCGAATCTCCAGCTTTTTGTTCTCTCCCGTATACAGATTTACTTTCTTTTCACTGACGATTAGTTTCCTCGGCGCAGGCTCTGCCTTTCTGGCAGCCTGCGCGCTGTCCACGTTCAGGCAGACGGCCGCCGCCAGAGCTGCTGTCAGCAGCATTCCGCCTTTCAACACTCTCTTCATCCTTTTCCCCCTTTTTTGTGATTTAAAAATATTCTTTGTAATTATTTTTTATTAGCAGTTGCTATATGCGTATTATAGGGCAGGAAAAAGCATTTGTCAAGTGCCTGTAGAAAAAGCCTCTGAGCCAGGCTCAAAAGGCTTTTTCAGTTTCTCAATCTGCTCCGGAAGAAATGGGATTGTTCTCCACCTGAAAATAATCAATCATTGCCGCATCTTTTTTCTCCATCCGCAGAACGAGTGCATGCGTATATAAAATGGATATTGGCGAGCTATGCGATGAGCGGTATCTATAGTCTATGATTCCACGCAGCTTTCCGGATTCATCCAGTTTCGTAGAAATTCCTTCTATACGGTCAGATTCGCTCTGCTTTTTTACGTAAATATACAGAATCAGACTTTCCTTTTCAAAGTCCATTTCCGCATATTCTCCAAAGAAGGTTTTCCGATAATTTTTTAATCCGTTTCTTTCCAGCGTGCGCATGAGTTCATCGAAATCATTCTTTGTATGAATTACATGAAAACAGTATCTGTCTTTTTCGGGCCACGCACGTTCCAGATTTTCGTAATCAGGAAACGCATAGATTCCATAGGTAAACGCGCACTCTTTCTCCATCTTTGCAGGGCGCTTTTTCACCGTTACTTTTACGGTCGCTTTAGCCTTCGGATTTTTTTTGGAAACTGCTGTGATAACGGTTTTCCCCGGCCTTTTTGCCGTCACCTTTCCGTCTCCGGATACTTCTGCAACCTTCTTTTTCGATTTCCAGATTACTTTTCTGGAAGCCGCCGCAGGTTTGACTTTCTCTACCGACAGTTCTTTAGTTTCCCCTACATACAATGTAATCTCTTTACGGCTGAGCGCCAACTTTTGGGGCGCTAATTTTTCCCTGATTTTGACGGTTACCCGAACATATGCGTCGACAGAGGAATCCTTCTTTGATGTTGCCCAAATAACCGTTTCCCCCGGCATCCTGGCAGTTACCTTGCCATTTGGGGAAACCGTAGCTACCTGTGAATCATACGATTCCCATTTTACTTTCTTCGAAGCATTTGCAGGTCTTATTTTCTTAATTTCCAGTTCTTTTGATTCCCCCACATACAAGATAAGTTCCTTATGGTTCAGTATGATTTTCTTTGGCGTCTTTCCTGCTTTTGCGGCTGTTGGAAATGTCAAAAGCATACACAGGCAACACAGGATGCCAAAGAAAATGGTAAATCGTTTTGTTCTCATCTTATCCTTGCCCCCCCTTTCCTAATAAATATTTGTTATCACATTGCAAAAGGAATCAAAAAGGCTCTTATGGTATCTCCTGATAATCCAGTACATACTCATCAATCATCGCCGCATCTTTTTTACTGAATCTAAGCGCTAATATATAAGTAACATACACAGGTGGTTTGGGATATCCGTCATCTATCTGTTTTTTGTATGGGATGGTAATCACCGCCCGCAGCTTCCCGTCTGCATCAAGCCTTGTCCGGCAGGATGTGATGTCTGTTTCTTTATGATAGGTCTCTAAGAGAACCAAGTTTTCTTTTTCAAAATCCATATTCCGGTATGTAGCCAGAGGCGCACGCCTGAGAGCGTCACGGTAGCTTTTATAATTACGGACACGAACCATATCTTTTAAAATCTCTTCCAGATCTTCACGGCTTCTGATAACAGAACCAGCTTCACGGCCTTTTCTGCGATATGCGTCCGCTGAGACGCTGCATTCTTTCTCTGCTTTTTTCGGACGCTTTTTCACGATTACGTTCACTGAAGCCACGGCTTTGGGATTCTTTTTAGACACCGCTGCAATGCTTGTTTTTCCCTCTCTCTTTGCCGTCACCAGTCCCTTTGGCGATACGGTCGCAACCCTGCTCTTCCTGGAACTCCATATGGCTTTTGCCGAAGCATTCTGGGGCTTTACTTTTTCTACACTGAGTCTTTTTGTTTCCCCCACATACAGCAGGATTTCCTTGCGGCTCAGAACCAGCTTTTTCGGCTGCGGCTTTCCTTTCGCCACTACAGGTAAGCTACAGAGCATGCACAGCATACATAGTACGGAAAGAATATAAAGTTTTCTTGTTCTCATAGTCCACCTCCCCCCTTTCATATTCATGCCATTGTAAATCATTTTGTTTTCGTATCCGTTACTCCACCTTCTCGAATTCAAAATAATCAATCATTGCTTCATCTTTCCTGTTCATTCGCAGAATAAGAAGATAATCAGAAATTGCCAGAATAGTTCCATGATTATCCTGTCCAGCTTTCGCAGATTGAATTTTTACAATTCCCCTCAGTTTTCCCGTCCCATCAAATTTTGTCATACAGAAGGTATCTGTATATGGAGAACTGCATCTTAAGAGCACTAAACTTTCGCTCTTAAAATCCAAATTTTTGTATTCTTCCAGACCTGTTTCCTTAAAATCCACTTTAGAATATTTTTTCCAGATACGTTTTATTTCCTGAAATTCCTCTTTGCTTCGAATCACAATCTTATCGGGTTGATCCTTGTCTGAGAAATTCATTTTGTAGTAAAAAAACACGCCTACTGCATCTTTGCTCTTGTGAAACTTTCCCTGAAACTCGCACGTTTTTTCTCTTTTCACGGGAGGCTTTTTCACTGTTATCTGCACGACTGCCTGAATCCTGGGATTTTTCTTTGCTGTTGCTGTAATGGTTGTTTTTCCCGGCTTTTTCGCTGTGACTCTTCCATTTGCAGACACCGTGGCTACCCTTTGCTTTTTCGCCTTCCATGAGACCTTTGCGGAAGCCCCCGCAGGTTTTACTTTCTCTACGATCAGTTTTTTCGATTCTCCTGGATATAAAAGGATCTCCTTGCGGTTAAGTGTCAGTTTCTTTGGTATCTTTGTTGATTTTGCGGCTGTCGGAAATGTCAAAAGCATACACAGGCAACACAGGATACCGAAGAAAATCGTAAATCGTTTTGTTTTCATCATAATCAATACACTCCTTTGCTAATATGATAAATTGCTTGCTATATCGCTTTTTTCGATACAAGTGCAGAATATCCAGAGAATACCGCCGTTCCATTCGGTTTTCGATAAGCCCGTATTTTATAGTAGTAGGTCGTGCCTGCTTTCACCGTAGTATCAGCATACGAAAGTGTAGCCCCGCTTGTCACGGTATGAATGCGTTTATAAGTACCGTTTTTGCTTTCTGACCGCCAAATCTGATAGCCTTCCGCTCCGGCTACCTTCTTCCATGACGCTGTTATCTTCCCTTTTGCGGCAGCCAGGGCAAGTCCTGTTGGAACAGCTACAATACATTTTGCACTAGCCACAGCACTATAATCGCTGAATCGAAAACTTGTGCCATATGGAGCCGCTGCCCGTACTTTATAATAATACGTGGTTCCCGTATCCAGTCCCGTATCTGTAAAATAGCGATTAACAAAGCCTGTAGAATTCAAATCCGAATATTTTAAACTTCCTATCTTAGTATAGGTTCCATTTTGTTCCGTAGAACGATAAATAACATATCTCTCTGCCCATGACATTCCCTTCCAGCTCAGCTGTATCGATTGATAGTCTTTGGCCGTTGCTGTCATATTCTGAATTTTCAAATCTTTAATAAAACGGCTTCTGGCTGTCTCCAGCGCCAGATTCATATTTAATAGGCCATATCCGGTATAATCATCTCTGCCTGCTCCATATAACCCATTTTCCGACAAGTCGGTTGCTGTACTGCATAAAATAGATTCCACATCATCTGCGCTTAATCTGAAATTCGAATCTTCCGACTGCATAGATTTTAAAACCGCCGCTACTGCTGATACCATAGGCGTTGAAAGAGATGTTCCTTTTGCCCTATTTCCATACCCCCCATTATCTACACAAACCAACGGATGCCTTCCCGGCGCTACCATATCTACAGTATTACAATAATTAGAAAAGTCTGAGTGTTTATTATCGTTATCCACCGAACCTACAGAAATTACATGATTATAACTGGCCGGATAAAATGAAGAATTTTTCCCATCATTCCCAGCCCCCGCGCAAATCACTACATCCGCATTGTGAGCGTAATTAATTGCTTCCTCAATCGCCATTTTTCGCTCCGTTTCACCTAAACTCATATTGATTACATCCGCCCCATTATTTACCGCATATCTGATAGATTCTATCAATACTTCATCTGAAGACCATGTCATTCTTCTTGTGCCATTTGCATCGTAATAATTGCTATCAAACATATGAATAGCCATTATTTTTATCATATCATTATTATCATATTTATCGTTAGACAATGCCGCAATCCCTGCAATTCCTTTCCCATTATTGGACTGTGCTGCAATAAGGCTAGCCACATTTGTTCCATGATCTCCATCGTCGTGATCTCTTCGATAACAGTTATCAATTGTCATAGGTTGCATTTTAATACCGTTTCCATTATCTGTTACCACAACACTCAGATCTTTTAAATACTGATTTTTCAAATCTTCATGCCTAATATCCAGTCCAGTATCGAGAACCGCTACGTACATCTGTTTTGCCGTGACTTCTGAACTCTGCCAGGTGCTCCATCCTTCTGGAACGTTTATCTGTTTTAAATATGTTTGCTCATTTACGTATTCATCATTAACTCCCATATCCGCTGCCAGCGATTCCGTTTGAAGAAAACCATTTGATTCCGCTACCTCCACACAATTGAGTTCATTTAATATTCTTTCCGCCCTCTCAACCGTTTTATCCAGCCCAATTTCCATACATGCAACATCCGGAAACTCGTAATCCCTCACTCTTTCCAGCCGCTGTAATTTATCCTCCGGCAGATTTTCATTGATCGGATAAGTATTCAGAAGCCTATAATTTTTCCCCATTCGACTTGCAATCTCATCAATTTCCTCTTTTGTCGTTCCTTTCTTGAAAGTAACCAGCACCTTTCCTACTTCATAATCCAATTCTGTCTGCCGATCCCTCTCCTCTTTCGCCTCCGCATAATCCGCAAGCATCGTGTCCGCTCTCTCATCGACAGCTTCCGCAAATTCCGCAATCTGTGCTTCACTGAACGCAGACTCTTCTCCATAATAACTGTCCAGCACCTCATGAAGCGTTGCCTCATAAGTATCCTGATCCGCTATCTCATTCAATTTCTCTGCGGCCAAAACAGCATCGTCCTTCGCCAGCGTAACCACATTCTCCATCTTCCGCTGAACACTTTGGGAAAAGTCTGCTTTCTTCGCAGGCAGCGCTTCTTCCAGCAAAGCAAGATCCGCCTCCACCAAGTCTGCCGTTACATATTCTACAGGCCTGGTACCTTCCAGCTCCTCTCCTTCCGTCCACACAGTTTCCGCCGCTTCCTGTTCCCATACCACTTCCGCCGCATAACCTGTATTTCCGAGCAGCATGGATGTTCCCAATACAAGGGCGCATAGTTTTCTCATTTTCCTCACAGTATCCCTCCTGTTCTCCTGATTCTCCTATTACTGACGAAGATTGTCAAAACCGTGTATTTTCCCACGCATCTGTACAATACACATCTGAATAGAATAATAATTTTTGTTCTTATTTTTTACACGTTTTATGTTACCCCATTTTTGTAATATTGTCAAGTTTTTCCAGAAAAAATTCAGAATCCTTCAGAATTCTTTAAATTTTTCTTGCAAAAATTAGCGTTTTGTAATAAGATAGAATATGGACAAGAAAGCTCTGAAAGAAGGTGAAAAATATGGGAATTTTTAATCTGTCCAACGCTGAACGGGAAATCATGGAATTTCTCTGGACACTGGAAGAGACTGCTACTTTGCAGGATGTCATCCGGTACTGTAATGAAGAAAAACATCACACCTGGAAACAGCAGACAATCTATACATTTTTAACACGTCTGGAGCAGAAAGGCGCTGTCACGGCCCAGAAAAGAGGCCAGAAACGCTACTACTCTGCATCCATGAGCTACGATGAGTTTAAAAAGACGGCCATCGACCGGATGTTATCGGAAGATTTTGATGGTTCTATCGTGAACCTGTTATCCGCATTTTCCTGCGGTTCAGGAATGTCAGCAGAAGATAAAGCGGCGCTGAAGGAATTTATTAATGAATAGTTTATTGTTCTATATGAGTTTTAGCGGGGCGGTGGTACTTTTCATGTATCACCTCTTAAAAGCCTTATTCGGGAATTCGCTTTCCTTTTCCCATCAATATCTTCTTTTGAAGATATGTATGTGCTTTTTCCTGCTTCCGATTCCTCTGCTTTCTGGAATATTCCAGGACTGGATTCACTGGCTGTTTCCCGGCTCTGCCATCGTCATGGATCCGCCGGATGTATGGAGATCCGATACATGGAATGTGATCTATGACACGCCGGATGGATATGTGCATCCGGGATTTCCACCAGCCGTGATTCTTCTCTTTTCTGTATGGGTTCTTTTGATGCTTGTGATATTCATAAGCCACATCAGAAAATACCGGAACCTGAGAATGCTTTCCAGAGAACTGGCCATAGCTCCGGAGGAGGTGCAGAACACCGTTGAACGGCTGCGGAAAGAGCTTCGCATCCGCAGGAAAATTACTGTTTTTTCTCTGAACGATCCGACCACTCCTTTTTGTTATGGATTATTCAAGCCGAAGATCGTGGTTTCGTCGTCCTTTGCCGTTGAAAAAGAAGAAATGATTCTTCAGCATGAATTGCAGCATATCAAATCCTTTGATTATATCACGCAGTTTATGGGACTGTTCATTCTTGCCCTGCATTTTTTCAATCCAGCGGCGTATCTTTTATTTTATGACATTAACAAACTGAGGGAATTTGCCTGTGACGAGAACGTTCTGGCTGGCCGTACCCGTGAACAGCGTATCCACTACCGGGAATTGTTATACGATTCCATCACGGTTTTACCTGCGCCGGTCGCCACTTCCCCGTTTGGCCAAAGTCCTTTTGATTCTATGAAAGAGAGATTTACCATGATGAAACAACCAAGAAAAACGAAACTGGCAGTTCTTGCAGCCTGCCTTTTGACGACTGTATTCTTTGGGTCTTTATCCGTATCCGCTTATGAGGCTCCACGGATTGAAGAAATCGTATCCGGTGATCTTTGCACCGGACCTAGCGAGCACATGTATACCTTTGAAAAGTCATCCGGTTATATGGATCCAAACGAAGAATACTTCCGCCAGGCGGATGTGTTCTACATTGATGAATATGGGAATGTCTGCTTTGATTTAGGCGAGAGTTCCATCTCTGCGCAAAGCCTGTGTACGCATCACTATACGCCGATTACGCTTTATTCGCATACAAAAAACGGCACCGGCGGCTGTACATATAAGGTATACTCTGCATGGAAATGCAAAAAGTGCGGCAATATCACGGACAAAACTCTTGTAAGTTCCACAACCTATACAAAATGCCCACACTGATTGAACGATTCAGAAAGGCGTCTCCCACGGTCATGCGCTGACCCGGGAGGCGCCTTTTTTCTATCCTTTATTCTGCTAACACATCCGCAAGCGCCGCAAACTGCTCCAGCGTAAGGGTCTCCCCACGCACACTGGCAGGAAGCCCCAGAGATGCGATGGCTTCTGCGATCCGCTCCTTCGACGCCGTGATTTCCGGCGAATTGTTCAGGCCGTTTTGCAGGGTCTTTCTCCTCTGATTGAAGGATGCACGGATGATTCGGAACATCAGCGCCTCATCCTTTACGGAAACCCTCGGATGCTCATAGCTGGTCAGGCGGATGACCGCACTTCCCACATTCGGCCTGGGCATAAAACAGTTCGGCGGCACATTCGCCGCGAGATAAGGCTCGGCATAATACTGAACTGCCAGGGATAAAGCGCCGTAATCCTTTGTTCCGGGCAATGCCTGCATTCTCTGCGCGACCTCTTTTTGCACCATGACGGTAATGCTCTCCAGCGGCACATGGCTTTCGAACAGCCCCATGATGATCGGCGTCGTAATATAATATGGCAGGTTTGCCACGACCTTGATCGGCTTTCCTCCATTCTCCTCCAGCGCCAGCTTCCCGATATCCAGTTTTAATATGTCCTCATGAATCACCGTCACATTCGGATACTCCGAAAGAGTCTCCCGCAAAATCGGGATCAATGCCCGGTCAATTTCCACCGCAACGACCTTTCCTGCATGTTCCGCCAGATACTGCGTCATCGTCCCGATTCCGGGCCCGATTTCCAGAACAAAATCTTCTTTTGTAATCTTCGCCGCCGCTATAATCTTCTCCAGCACATGTGCGTCGATCAGAAAATTCTGCCCGAATTTCTTCTGGAAAGCGAACTCGTACTTTTTAATCATCTCTATCGTTTTCTGTGGGTTTGATAATTTTTCCATTTCTATTCCTCTATCCGATACATGTTCACGGCATTCTCCCAGGTCGCGCGCTCTGCTTCCTCCCTGGAAATCCCTTTTAATTCTGCAATCGTATCCAGCACATAAGAAATCAGCGGAGAAAAATTCCGCTTTCCCCGAAACGGCGCCGGAGCCAGATAGGGACAGTCTGTCTCTACCAGAATGCGGTCCAGCGGAGCATATGCCGCGACTTCTTTTAGCACTCTGGCGTTTTTAAAGGTCACCACGCCCCCGATTCCGAGATAATATCCCAGGTTCAGATAATCCCTGGCCATCTCTTTCGAGCCGGAATAGCAGTGAATCACCCCGCCCGTACTTCCCGCATGTTCCGCCTTCATAATATCAAAAGTATCCTGTGCTGCTTCCCGGCTGTGGATATTCACCGGCAGCTTCATCCTCTTTGCGAGGTCAAGCTGACGTGCGAACCACTCCTTCTGTGTTTTGCGGGGATTTTTGTCCCAGTAATAGTCCAGTCCGATCTCCCCCACCGCCACGATTTTCTTTCGTCCGCACAGCGCCTGAAGTTCTTCCATGACCTCCTCATTTAACTCGTCTGCGTGATCTGGATGTATCCCCACAGCGCCATAAACAAAAGAATACTTTTCCGCCAGAGCCGCCGTATCCCGGACGCCCCGCAGACTAGCGCCCACGTTTACGACAGCGCCCACGCCTGCGTCCCGCAGCCCTTTTAACAGTTCCTCTCTGTCCTCTTCGAATGCTTCATCATCATAATGCGCATGGCTGTCAAATATCATAGCTCCTCCTAACAGATTTCCGCGCCTGCCGGCATCTTCTTCTCCGGCGTCATCAGGGACAGTTCCCCGTTCTCATCTTCCGCACAGAGAATCATTCCTTCTGACAGGATTCCCGCCAGCTTCGCAGGCTTTAGATTCACCAGCACCATGACTTTCTTTCCGACCATCTCTTCTGCGCTGTAGCAGGATTTGATACCGGATACGATCTGTTTCACCTGGCTTCCGATCTTTACCTGGGAGCAGAGCAGCTTCCTTGACTTTTTCACTTCCTCGCAGGCAATGATCTCCCCTACCTGAAACTGCATCTTTTCAAATTCATCAAACGTAATTTCCGGCTTTGCCTCAATGTCAATCACCGGCTCCGCAGGCTTCTCCTCCTCCGGTTCCCTGTGCAGCTCTTCTACCTTTGCCAGCACTTCTTCTACATTCAGACGGGCGAAAAGAATTTCCGGCTTCTCTGTTACTTTACATCCGGACTCATAATATCCCCAGCTCTCCATTTCCGTAAGGCTTCTCTTCTTTGCGTTTAACTGCGCCAGAATCTTTTCCGAAGTTTCCGGCATAAAGGATTCGAGAAGCGCCGCCCCGATGGAGATTCCCTCTACCAGATTGTAGAGAACGGTCGCCAGACGGTCTTTCTTTTCCTCATCCTTCGCAAGCGCCCACGGCATTGTCTCGTCAATATATTTATTGCAGCGTTTAAACAGGGTGAAGATTTCCGTGATAGCGTCCGCCACACGCAGCTCCTCCATTTTCGCCGCCACTTTCTTCGGCGTTTCCAGACAGACGGCTTTCAGCTCTTCATCTACCGGCTCTGTCACGCCCTTATCTGCTACGACGCCGCCAAAGTATTTATTCGACATCGAGATCGTACGATTCACCAGATTTCCCAGTGTGTTCGCCAGGTCAGAGTTCAGACGTTCCACCATCAGTTCCCAGGAAATCACTCCGTCATTGTCAAACGGCATCTCGTGAAGCACGAAATAACGCACCGCATCTACGCCGAAGAAATCCACCAGCTCATCCGCATAGAGTACGTTTCCTTTGGACTTGCTCATCTTTCCGTCCCCCTGAAGCAGCCACGGATGCCCGAATACCTGCTTCGGAAGCGGCAGGTCGAGCGCCATCAGGAAAATCGGCCAGTAAATCGTATGGAAACGGATAATGTCTTTTCCGATCAGATGCAGGTCTGCCGGCCAGTCCTTCTGAAACTGCTCCGTGCTCTCGCCGTCACAGTCATAACCGATTCCGGTAATATAGTTTGTCAGTGCGTCCAGCCACACGTACGTGACGTGCTTCGGGTCGAAGTCCACCGGGATTCCCCATTTAAAAGAGGTTCTGGACACGCACAGATCCTGCAAGCCCGGAAGCAGGAAGTTATTCATCATCTCATTTTTTCTGGACACGGGCTGAATGAACTCCGGATGGGTGTTGATGTGCTCGATCAGGCGGTCCGCATATTTACTCATTTTAAAGAAATATGCCTCCTCCTTCGCCGGCTGTACTTCCCGTCCGCAGTCAGGGCATTTGCCGTCTACGAGCTGAGACTCCGTAAAGAAGGACTCACACGGGGTACAGTACATTCCCTCATAATATCCTTTATAAATGTCCCCCTGCTCATACAGCTTCTTAAAAATCTTCTGTACCTGCTTTTCATGGTAATCATCCGTGGTACGGATGAATTTATCATAAGAAGTATTCATCAAATCCCAGATCCGTCTGATCTCCCCGGCCACATTGTCAACGAATTCCTTCGGCGTAATGCCCGCTTCTTCTGCTTTCAGCTCAATCTTCTGGCCATGTTCATCGGTTCCGGTCTGAAAAAACACGTCGTATCCCTGCGCTCTTTTAAATCTGGCAATGCTGTCCGCCAGTACAATCTCATAGGTGTTTCCAATGTGGGGCTTCCCCGATGTGTAGGCGATCGCCGTTGTCATATAAAATTTTTTCTTTTCCATTCTTCTTTTTCCTTTCATAAAAAAACGCCTTCCCAATAGAAACTATTGAGAAGGCGAGTCATCCCGCGTTACCACTTCACTTTATCCATTCCTCACGAAATGAATCTCTGCAAGTGCGTTTCCACACTCTTCCGCTGTAACAGGCGGTTCCCGTCGCAGCCTTGCCGTATGTTACGGTTCGGTGCGCCGCTCAGAAGCCATCTTCCATCCATCTTCCTATATCCCTCTCAGCCGCCGGGATTTCTCTGTAATATTCCAAAGGATGTACTCTCTTCGTCTCTGCGTTTCTCTCTTTTCAGGCTAACATACCTGTATCCGGATGTCAAGAGCCGTCTGCACATTTTTTGTAACTATTCAGCCATGTCAAATCACAGAAACAACTGCGTCATGCTTGCATGTAAGCAGTTATTTCTGTGATTTGACATATGGCGTTTAGCCATAAGCCTCAGACAAAAGCTACTTTTGCAGCGAATAGCCTGCGTAGCAGGCAGTCTGCGGCTTTATGGCTGAATAGTTACCATTTTTATTACTCTTCTACTTCAATCTTCCGGATTTTCTTTGTACGGATTTCCTCACAGATCTCACCCACAAAAATCTCCAAAGGCTTCTGCCCCTCGTCGCCCAGATAACGGCTTCTGACAGACACGACGCCTTCTTCCTCTTCTTTCGCTCCCACAACCAGCATGTAAGGCACACGGTCCAGACGTGCCTCGCGAATCTTATAGCCCATCTTCTCCGAACGTCTGTCCACAGAGCAACGGATGCTGTTCTTTTTCAGTTCCGCTTCCACCTTTGCCGCATAGTCATGGTATTTCTCGGAAATCGGAATCACACGTACCTGTTCCGGACACAGCCAGGTCGGGAAGAGTCCTGCATATTTCTCGATCAGCCATGCCAGTGTCCTCTCATAGCATCCCATAGAGGTGCGGTGGATAATATACGGCCGCTTCTTCTCGCCGTTTTCATCGATATAATACATGTCAAACTGCTCCGCAAGCAGCGCATCCCACTGAATGGTAATCATCGTGTCTTCTTTTCCGTATACGTTCTTTGCGTTGATGTCCACCTTCGGGCCATAGAAAGCGGCCTCTCCCACATCCTCGGTAAACGGAATGTTCAGCTCCTGAAGCATCGTGCGGATATGTCCTTCTGTTTCCTCCCATACTTCCGGCTCTCCGATGTATTTTTCCCTGTTTTCCGGATCCCACTTGGACAGATGATAGGTCACGTCCTCTTCCACGCCCAGAACCTGTAAGCAGTACTGTGCCAGTGCGATACAGTCCTTAAATTCCTTCACCATCTGGTCTGGCCTGACGATCAGATGACCCTCGGAGATCGTAAACTGACGGACACGTGTCAGGCCGTGCATCTCGCCGGAATCCTCATTCCGGAACAGGGTAGAAGTCTCTCCGTAACGCAGCGGAAGGTCACGGTAGCTGTGCTGCTCCGCCTTATATACATAGTACTGGAACGGGCAGGTCATCGGACGCAGCGCATACACTTCCTTATCCTTCTCCTCGTCGCCCAGCACAAACATTCCTTCTTTGTAATGATCCCAGTGTCCCGAAATCTTATAGAGGTCGCTCTTTGCCATAAGCGGGGTCTTTGTGCGGACATATCCTCTCTTCGCTTCCTCATCCTCAATCCAGCGCTGTAATTCCTGAATGATGATGACGCCGTTTGGCATCAAAAGCGGAAGCCCCTGGCCGATGACGTCTACGGTGGTGAAAAGCTTCATCTCACGTCCCAGCTTGTTATGGTCGCGCTTTTTCGCTTCCTCCATCTGCTCCAGATGCGCTTTCAGCTCGTCTTTCGAGCCATATGCGGTTCCGTAGATGCGGGCAAGCATATGATTCTTCTCGCTTCCTCTCCAATAAGCCCCGGAAGAGGACAAAAGCTTAAACGCTTTCACGCCTCTGGTGCTCATCAGATGCGGGCCCGCACATAAATCCACCCAGTCGCCCTGCGAATAGAAGGAAATCTCGGCGTCCTCCGGTAAATCTTCGATCAGCTCTACCTTATACGGTTCATTTTTCTCTTTAAAAAATGCGATCGCTTCTTCTCTGGACTTCGTGAAACGCTCGATCTTCTCACCCTTTTTGATGATCTTCTTCATCTCTTTCTCAATCTCGTCCAAATCTTCCCTGGAAAACGGCGCACATTCGAAGTCGTAATAAAACCCGGTGTCAATCGAAGGGCCTATCGCCACTTTCGCCTCCGGGCGAATCTTCTGTACTGCTTCTGCCAGGACGTGAGAAGCTGTGTGACGGAGCGCCGCCAGTCCCTTCTCGTCCTTTGCCGTAAGAATATTCACCTCACAGTCATGGTCTACGACCGTACGCAGGTCTACCACTTCACCGTTTACTTCCCCCGCACAGGCGGCGCGGGCCAGTCCTTCACTAATATCATAAGCAATATCAATGACTGCTTTCGCTTGCGCATATTCCCTGGAAGTTCCATCCTTTAATGTAATAATCATATCTTTTCTCCTTATCTATGTGAAAACTAATTTCTGTTCTATTTTACAGTGAAATTATACCCCTAATCTTCATGGTTATCAACCTAATTTTAGAATTTGCGGTTACGCGCCCTGCCAGGGCGTTACCGGAAATCACTGATTTCTATTACGCATCGTTCATATGCGTTGATGACGTGGGTTTCCTCATATTTATCATACCGCTTGCACCGGCTTCCATAATTCAGGTGGACATGGCCGTGAACAAAAAATTCCGGTTTGTATTTATCCAAAAGCTTTCGGAACACCCGAAATCCCTGATGCGGAAGGTCACGCCCATCGTTTAACTGATAAGCCGGGGCATGGGTCAGCAAAATGTCAAATCCTCTCCTGCGAAAAAGGCAAAACCACAGCTTCCGAACCCGGCGTGCCATTTCTCTTTCTGTGTACTGATGCTTTCCCGACCGATACCGCATGGAGCCGCCAAGCCCCAGAATCCGCACCCCCTGATATACATAAATCTGATCCTCGATACAGATACACCCCTCAGGCGGTATCTGTTCGTAGTGATCGTCATGATTTCCATGCACATACAGCACCGGGGCATGGGACATCGTGACCAGAAAGGACAGATAGCGAGGGTCCAGATCCCCCGCGGAAAGAATCAGATCCACATCTTCCAGCTTTTCTTTTTCAAAATAATCCCACAGATATTTCGATTCCACATCTGCGATCGCCAGTATTTTCATAGCAATTTTCCTCTCGTGTGAACACCTACACCCCTTGCAATGAGACGACCGGTTTCGCGTTTTCCACCAGATTTTCCGTCTCCGGAATATAGCCGATCACATTTTCGGCCAGCCAGTCCATTTTTATGATCTCTTCGGGACTCAGCGCCTTTTCGGCGTCTTTCTGAACGATTCCTTTCTGCGAATACAGAATTCCGGAAAATGGATTGAAATCTCCCTTACAGATGGTCTCCTTTAAAAGGTCGATCAGGCGGGTCGTACCGATGGGAAGATGATGGGAACAGATCACATCCACAATCCCCGCAGACATTCCCCACCAGTAATTCAGCCCCTTTGTCTCTGCGGAAGCATCGTCATACTTCCAGGAACCGTTCATGATATTGCGGATCATCTGTTCATAAAATTTCCCCCAATGCCACACCGGCATGGCCAGATTCCAGGGGCCGTCCTTCGTCACACGATAAAGGCCGAACGCTCTGCTCGCACTGGAAGGAGCGATAATATCCTGTCCGGAAATGTAATGGATATCATTAGCCGCAAAGGTTTTCGCTGCATCATGCTCCTTCAGGGTGGACCATTCCAGAAAAATCTTCGCACGGGGATTCACCATTTTCGCCCCCAGCGCAAACGCATTGATATTCGCCATCATACCAAAAATGGGGTAATCTGCGATATAGCCGATTTTATCATTTCCCGCCAGCGCCCCCGCGATGGCGCCCATCAGGAACTTTGCCTCATACATGCGTGCATAATACGTACGGATATGCCTGTAGGACGTATTCAGGGAACAGTTTAAAATCTTCACCTCCGGATGCTCGATAGCCGCTTTCAGGCTCCCCTTTAAGAGAGGCGGCGAGGTAGTGAAAATCAGATTGTTTCCATCCGCAATCGCTTTTTCCAAAAGCTCCTCCACATTTGTCTCCGTAGCGCCGTCGTAGGACGCCGTAGTGACCTGGTCGGCAAATGCCTCCTGCAAATGAAGTCTCCCCAGCTCATGCGCATAGGTCCAGCCGGAGGTTTCGGCCGTTTTTTCATGAAGGAAAGCGACCTGCTGCTTCGGAGCGCTGACGGGTATCAGGCGGGCAAAAATATTTTTCTTTCTCTCCCCGTCCTCCGCAGGCTGCATCTGAAGCTCCACAGATTCGCCCGTGCGCAGCAGCTTGAATTCATCCCAGGATTTTATAAGTTTTTCTTTCAGCTCAGCGCTGGTCATATTCTTTAAGACCTGATAATCATAGAGATCAATAAAAGAAAGAAAAACGTCTCCCGGCAGTACCTGAAGCTTCTTTCCGCCGTTGGCCTCAAATTCAACGGTAAAACGGGAATAGAATGAGCTGAAATCCATCCTGTCATCATCGCTCCATACCTCATCCGGACGTTTTCCCATCAGATACTGAAGCTTCGCAAAGCTGCCCTCCTGAGAAAACCAGATATAGTTTACCCCCGATAAACTGTAAAAATCCATAAACTCATAATAGATCTGCGTCTCTTTATCTTCGGAACGGGGCGGTATGATACGGGTCACGTTTCCGAGAATGGAAACAGCGTCAAAGAATTTGAGCACGCTCACCCGCTTATTTCCTTCTTCTATATAAAACCGGTTCATAAACTCATATGCTTTGACCGGCTCCTGAATCCCCTCATCCAGATGCGCCCGGTACAGGCTCATCCATTTCGCCGCAAATTCCGTATCGGACTTCAGCAGCGGATAAAAGCTCTTGCTGAACGCCGAACTTCTTCCCGCGCTCTTCGTGCCCGCAATCTGGTCTGCCGGAATCTGTACCAGCCCCAAAGGAACTGTGCCTGCGGCGGTGATATTCTTCTCTTTCAAAAGATCATCCAGAACGGCCGGCGCACCGCCCTCCTTTTTTCCCAGATGATACGCTTTATCATAATCGATTAGTGCTTCTGATGCTGTAGTCATTGCTGTCATTCCTCCTTTTCGGCGGTAATGCCCCCTCCTTTCCGTCGGCGGCATGTCGTCGGAAACCATTCTGAAAATGAACTTCGTTCATTTGGTTTCCTCCTACACAAAATGCCTGAGTACTGTTCAGGTACCCAAGCACAGTTTACGCAATCCTGCTTTAGAAAGCAAGACTTTATTCATATTAATAAGGATAGGATTTCTTTTATTCCTTCCCTTTATCCACTAACGGAAACTGAAATGCTCTGAAAATCACCAAATTCGTGCCATAGAGCTGTTTCATTAAAGATTTATCATCGTCACATAAAAGGTGAATCTTCCCATCTCTGCTGTTACAGACACAAATTCCCTCCATATACCGGGAAAGAACCCTGTCTTTTATATATTGTTCTTTGTCATCCTGCAATTCTTCCGTTATGTTTTCCTCTATGCTTTTGATAAATTTCCCGTATGGAACATGCTTTGTCATTGGTCTTTTACTGCATAATACAACCTTATCATTACTGTTTATATATTCCTTATATATCACTGACTCATAAAGATGCCTCTTTATTTCATCTGAGTTTTTTGAAATGATTCTAATTTCACTGTCCTCAATAAAAGGCAGCTCTTCGTGATTTAAAAGTTTCTTACTTAATTCAACAATATATTCCGGTGCATAATATTTGGTTGGAGATGTTTTTATCTCATCCAGCGCTTTCCAAAAGAAATTATCTGTAAAGCTTAAATAATTGTCAAAGTTTCCCTTTGCATTGATCCATCGCTTTAACAGGTTTTCTTTTGTTGGAAACAGTTCGTTTTGTTTCAACATCCAGTCAACGATTATTTCCGCCATCCATTCCAGATTTGAAATATGCTTATTGAAAACGACCTGAGAATACGAAAAAAACTTATTTATGAGATATTGATCCGCTGCCGCAATTCCTTTTTCATTCACACATAAGATTTCTTTCCCATCGTACACTCTTCTCTCCAGGCATCTGATTAACTGATTCATTTCAAAGCTTCCAAATCCGGTGCCCGCAAAAGCCGCATCGCGCATCATATAGTCAATTCCGTCTGCATCAATCTCTGAATGCAAAATCTGCACCCATAGCGGATTTGTGTCCTGTCTTTTTACATTCCCCGTAATCATATCGCAAATAATATCGATCGATGCTTCTCCACATTCTTCTGTGATGATTTTCTTTATCTGGGCATCTGTGCGAATAATAGCCGCCCCTACCGATTCATGATGGCCTTCGATAGCTTCTACCATAAATTCCTTCTCAACCGGCAATGAAAATTTTTCTATATATCGTTTTATATCACTATTTACCGCCTGGCAAACACTGTCCTCCTGATAGTTTTCCATGCCTTTTTTATAGGGTGTTTCACATACATGAGAAAGCGGATAATGCCCAATGTCGTGCAGCAGCCCCGCCATTCGTATGATTTTTCTGTCCTCATCCGGCAGCTCCAGTTGTTTGGCCATTTTATCTGCAATGTGCATGACTCCTAACGAATGAATATACCTTGTATGTTCAGAACCCGGGAAAATCCAGTTTGCAATGCTTAACTGCTTAATGCTCTGCAATCTTTTAAACAGCAAAGTATCCATGACGGCCTTCTCCGCATCGGTATATTCAATAAATCCATGTACATTATCAAGTATCTTATCCGTAAATTTTATCGCCATTTTCCAACACCTACATAGCCAACTTCTCTATCAAATGATAAGCCCTTCTGTTTAAAGCGGCATCATTTAAATGCGGCTTTCTGTCCATCAATACCTGAAGCACTTCATCTTCCGAAGCATTGCTTCCCATTTCTTTCATCCTCAAAAAATGAATGGAAGCAAGACATTCTGTCCAGTTTTTCATTCCATATTTTTCTTTCGCATCCTCATCACTGAAAATTTCTTTTAATCTTTTAATGCGCTGTTCTGCTTCCTGCGTGTAATTTAATTCTATACAGGCGCTTCCATTTTCCATATACATATCGTCTAATAAAACCTGCGAGTACGGTCCATGCTTATACCAGTCAAATCCATAATGGCCAATATTTACGCCTTCTTCCTGCAAAAGATAAACCATCTTCTGCATTTTTAACCGATCGTCAAAACTTCCATATGAAAATGGCTCGTCAAAAACCTTCTTATATACCGGCAATAAAAACTTATTCGCCATAACAGCCCCTCCTTCCGCCATTTTTATATTCCATGATTTTTATCTGTTCATAGACTTCTCTGTATCTTATTATACAGAAAAGACTGCCCCTTGTATACTTAAACTTTCCCACTTTCCACAATCGAATTATATCAGATAGTTTTTGTTATGTCAATTACTTTTTTAAGTATTTATTAAATCAAAATGTGATTCTTTTGATATGTTTTTTCACCGAAAAAAGGAGCCATCTTTCCGATAGCTCCTGACATAAAATCTTTTTTCTTACAGCCCTCTTTTTTTCAATACATGATGCTCCAGATTCGAGAAAACCAGTTTATCCACCAGCATCCCCACCAGTATGATAATCAGCATCACGGCCATGACCTGATTAATATCCGCCATGTCGCGTCCCGCCATCAGAGTATAGCCCAGCCCCACA
Organism: uncultured Lachnospiraceae bacterium; assembly: GCA_937965795.1. Lineage (GTDB taxonomy): Bacteria > Bacillota > Clostridia > Lachnospirales > Lachnospiraceae > Hominisplanchenecus_A. Next base: position 38,705 of record CALCMD010000008.1, read on the forward strand.
TAAGCGGACATCACCTCGCCGGACATCAGCGCGCGCCACGCAAAGGACCAGGACTGTTTCAGCCCCGCCAGTACGCCAGGCAGAGCCGCCGGCCAGATGACCTCTTTATAAAGCTGCCACTTTTTCGCCCCCATTGTCTGCGCTGCCTTCACATAAATCGGAGGAACCGTGCGGATTGCATTCTCGATGGCAAGGGACACGCTGAACGTGGAACCGATGACGACTACAAACAGGATAGAAGCCTCTCCCAGTCCAAACCAGAGAATCGCAAACGGCACCCAGCAGACGCTCGGCAGCGACTGAATTCCATTCAAAAGAGGCTTCAGATTCCGGTTAAAATAATTGGAAGCTGAAATCAGAATTCCCAATGCAGCGCCCACGACAAGGGAAATCGCAAACCCCAGAAGTACGCGGCGGATACTGAACGCCGTCGCCTTTAAAAGCGTGCCGTTTTCAATCATACGCTCCAGACTTCTCACAACTCCAAGCGGGGAGGGCATTGCATAAGATTTCCAAATTCCAAACACGCTCGTTCCAAGCGTATACACGATCTGCCATAACAGAATGAGCAGAACGATGAACAGCAGGCTATTCAGCCTTTTCATGGTCATATTCTTCTTTTGCAAACTTCTCCACCTCCCTTTCTACACAATTCAAAATCTTATGGCGTATTTTCAGGAACTCCGGGGCGTCATTGCGGCGGGGACGGGGCAGATCAACCGAAAAAATCTCCTTGATACAGCCCGGATTGTCTGACAATACCACGATACGGTCTGCCAGAAATACCGCTTCCTCCACGCTGTGGGTAACAAAAAGCACCGTCTTTCCAGTCTCCTCCCAGATCTCCTCCAGATCCGCACGGAGCTTGTTTGTCGTCTGCTTATCCAGGGCTGAGAACGGCTCGTCCATCAGAAGCACCGGTCCGTCCAGACACAATGCGCGCGCCAGCGCCGTCCTCTGCCGCATACCGCCGCTGATTTCATGAATGCGGTAATTCCGGAAATCCCATAGCTGCACCATTTTCAGATAATGCTCTGCTCTCCGGCTCTGCTCTTCCTTCGGAATCCCCATCATCCGCATCCCGAATTTCACATTTTCCAGCACATTCAGCCAGGGAAAAAGCGCATGCTCCTGAAACATGACCACCCGGTCCGCTCCCGGCCCCGTGATCTTCTCTCCATCCAGGTATAATTCTCCGCCTGTGGGATGATCCAGTCCCGCAACAATGTTCAGGATCGTGGATTTCCCGCATCCGGAAGGCCCTACGATACAGACAAACTCCCCTTCTTCAATATGCAGGGAAATGTCTTTTAATGTTTCTTTTTCAGACCCCTCAAACGTTCTGTTTACATTTTTGATCTCTAATGCCATGCCGTGCGTCCTCCGCATTTATCTATTCTTTGTCACCGCCGGATAATCCTTCCAGAATGGAAGTATCTACAAATCCCTCTTTCGGCAGCGCCGTGATGAAGCCCTGCTCATAGGATGTCTGTGCAAAAGCGTTTAATGCCTCTTCGTTTAATTTTGTCGTAACATTTGTTCTGGAAAAAGCGCCAAGCACTGTGTCTTTTTCATACTCATTTCCTGTCAGAGATTGTATTTCATCGATCATCGCGTCTACCGACCCCTCCAGATTCTGGTTGATCTCATCGGTAACCTCCTGATGCAGCTCCAGGAACTTTTTCACCACTTCAGGATTCTCTTCCATAAATTCATTCCGGACAATCACGACAGCGACCGGATAGTTTCCACCGAGATAAATATCCTGATAGTCTAAAAGCAGATCGACTTCGTCCGTCGCCGTCAGAATCGTTCCCCACGGCTCCGGCACCAGAGCGGCGTCCACGGTTCCCTGATCAAACATGTTCTGGAGATTGGAATTATCGACCGCCACGATCTCTACGGTTCCTCCCTCGGAAACCGGCGTAAGCCCGTTTTCTGAAAGAAGATTTAACAGACAGAGATGCTGTGTGTTTCCGATCTGCGGAATCGCTACCGTTTTCCCTGACAGCTCGGAAACAGAGCTGATGTCCAGAGACGCGCTTTTTACCAGAACAGCGCCCGCGTCGGCGGCATTCGCAATCACGGTAATATCACCGTCTGATTTTACATTTCCGTTTACCGCAGGAACCGGCCCGATATATCCCATGTCGATCTCTCCTGCAAAAAATGCTTCTACTTCAGAAGATCCCGCCGTAAAAGTCGTCCAGGACACCTCATAATCCTCTCCAAGCTTCTCTTCTAACATACCCTGATTTTTCATCACCAATGCCTGTGCATGTGTAATATTCGGAAAACATGCCATACGAACCTTGCTGCTCGCTTCTTTTTGTGCGCCGCATCCCGTCGCCAGAACGAGTGCTCCAATCATCATGCAAACGCTTGCAATACATTTTTTCATAAAACCCTCCGATTCACCTTGCATTTCTGCTTTATTTTTTTTATATTGTAGATAATAACGTCAAATCAGGGTAGGGTCAACTGATTTTTAAGCAAACGATTTCACAAGAAAAATCACAACAGGAGGTTCTGATATGTCATTAAAGAGAATTGCAGAGATGACAGGGGTGTCCGTCTCCACTGTCTCCAGAGTTCTGAATAATAAAAACTATAACTGTGCATCCGCTGATCTGAAAAACAAAATCTGGGCGGCAGCAGAAGAAATTCACTATGTCCCAAACGAAAATGCCAGAAATCTCCAGCGGGGAAAACAAAAATCCCCTGCACACCCCGCCCGGAAACTGGCCGTAGTACTTGGAAGATTTGATTCTCTGACAAAAGACCCGTTTTTTGCCGAGCTTTTCCGAAGCGTGGAACAGGAAGTCTTTGCAAACGGATGTATCCTTTCCGATTTTTTTACTGCCGGAGAATTTAGAAAAAGAGAAATCCCTCATGCGGACGGATTTATCATCCTGGGAAGAAGTTCAGAAAGTTTCTTAAGCGGCATTCAGAAGATCACCAGAAATATTGTCGCCATCGACCGGAACCCCACCGATTTCGAAATCGACGAAGTCATCTGCGACGGTCAGGAAGCGGCGTCCCTGGCCATGAATTACCTGATTGGCAAAGGCCATGAAAAAATTGGCTACATCGGGGACTGTTCCTATGAGGTTCGGTATGTGGGATACTGCGATTCCCTGATCAGACGCCGTCTGCCCCTGGACTACTCCTCCATATATCCTACCGACCAGACCGAAGAGGCCGGGTATCAGGCCATGAAACAAATTCTGGAACGTGGGGAACTGCAAGCCGTTTTCTGCGCAAATGACGCCACGGCGCTTGGAGCCGTCCGTGCTTTTGCGGAAGAGAAACTCAAACCTCGTATGGATCTCATCTCGATCGATAATATCCAGTCCGCCCAGGAGGTTTCCCCTCTTCTTACCACGGTCAATATTCCCAAAGAGGACATGGGAAAAATGGCGGTCAAGATTCTGCTCGACCGGATAAACCACGGGCATACGGAGATGATGCGGGTGGAATTTCCGCCCAGACTGATTCGCCGGGAGAGCTGCTGAGCCTTATGGCTCAGGCATCCCTCCCGGCGTTTTCTTTACACAAACCGGTTTTGCCTCTCATCGTACTGATAATCAATCTTTTTCATCTGCTCCACCAGCTCTTCCTGATTGATTTCCAGCTCCGCACAGAGCATTGCCAGCGAAGCGTAATGATCCCGGAGCTGGGTGTTGACATAGCTCAAGAGTATCATCGGATCTTTGGGTATCATGTTTACCTCCTCACAGCCGTCAGTTTTCCATCCAGGACATCGATCCGAATGGTATCTTCCGCCTGAATGTCACCGGAAAGAATCATCCTGGCGGCCAGTGTTTCCACATTCTTCTGAAGGAAACGCTTCAGCGGTCTCGCTCCGTAGGTCGGATCATATCCTCCCTCTATAATATAGCTCTTCGCCTCTTCCGTCAACTCCAGAGAAATCTCCTGCCCCGCCAGACGTTTATTCAGATCGTCCATCATCAGATCTACGATTCTTCCGATATTTTCTTTCGTCAGGGGCTTAAACATAATAATCTCATCCAGACGGTTCAGAAATTCCGGCCGGAAATGATTTCTCAAATCATTCATCACCATCTTTTCGGCTGCCGGTTCGATCTCGCCATTCTCCTGAATTCCATCCAGCAGATAGGAGGAGCCGAGATTGGAAGTCATAATCAGGATGGTATTTTTAAAGTCTACGGTTCGTCCCTGGGAATCGGTAATACGGCCGTCATCCAAAACCTGCAAAAGAACGTTAAACACATCCGGATGCGCCTTTTCGATCTCGTCAAACAATACGACCGAGTACGGCTTTCTGCGAACTGCTTCCGTGAGCTGTCCTCCTTCCTCATACCCCACATATCCTGGAGGCGCTCCGATCAGTCGTGACACAGAGTATTTCTCCATATATTCACTCATGTCAATGCGCACCATATTCTGTTCATCGTCAAACAGGCTGGCAGCGAGCGCTTTCGCCAGCTCCGTCTTACCGACTCCCGTAGGCCCTAAGAACAGGAAGGAACCAATCGGCTTCGTCGGGTCTTTGATTCCTGCTTTCGACCGGAGAATCGCCTCCGTCACCTTCTGCACGCCGTCATCCTGCCCGATCACTCTCTGGTGCAGCTCGTCGTCCAGATGCAGAATCTTACTTCTCTCCCCCTCCGTCAGTTTCGCCACCGGAATCCCTGTCCATCTGGAAATGATTCTGGCGATCTCCTCGTCTGTCACGCTTTCATGCACCAGAGACAGATCCTGGCTCTTAATCTTTGCTTCTTCCACCGCAAGCTGCTGCTGGAGCTTCGGCAGCTCGCCGTATTGCAGCTCCGCCGCCCGGTTCAGATCATAATTTCTCTGCGCCTTTTCGATTTCCTTATTCATATTTTCAATCTGCTCACGCAGCTTCGACAGATTTTCCACTGAATGCTTTTCATTATCCCACTGTGCCTTTTTCGCATTAAAGGCGTCACGCTGTTCCGCAAGCTCCCTCTGGAGAGCCGCCAGACGATCCTGACTGAGCTTATCGGTCTCCTTCTTCAAAGCCGCTTCCTCAATCTCCATCTGCATAATGCGCCTGCGCAGCTCATCTAACTCTGTCGGCATGGAATCCAGCTCCGTCTTAATCAGCGCGCACGCCTCGTCCACCAGATCAATCGCTTTGTCCGGAAGGAAACGGTCGGAAATATAGCGATGGGAAAGGGTCGCCGCCGCCACCAGCGCGCCATCCGTGATCTTTACTCCGTGGTAAACCTCATAACGCTCTTTCAGCCCCCGGAGAATGGAAATCGTATCTTCTACAGACGGCTCATCTACCAGGACCGGCTGGAAACGCCGTTCCAGGGCGGCGTCTTTTTCAATATACTGCCGGTACTCGTCCAGGGTCGTGGCTCCGATGCAATGCAGCTCTCCCCGCGCCAGCATGGGCTTTAACATGTTCCCCGCATCCATGGCGCCGTCTGTCTTTCCTGCGCCGACGATCAAATGAAGCTCGTCAATAAAGAGGATAATCTCGCCCTCGCTCTTTCTGACCTCCTCCAAAACGGCTTTTAAACGTTCCTCAAATTCACCCCGGTATTTCGCCCCCGCTACCAGAGCCCCCATGTCCAGAGCAAAAATTTTCTTATTTTTCAGTCCTTCCGGCACGTCCCCCCGGACGATACGCTGTGCCAGACCTTCTACCGCCGCCGTTTTTCCGACGCCAGGCTCTCCAATAAGCACCGGATTATTCTTCGTCTTTCTGGACAGAATGCGGATGACATTCCGTATCTCCGCATCACGCCCGATGACCGGGTCCAGCTTCTGATTTCTCGCTTTCTCCACCAGCTCCTGCCCATATTTGTTCAGGGTGTCATAGGTCGCTTCCGGGTTGTCGCTGGTCACCCTCTGGTTTCCTCTGACGGTGGACAGCGCCTGCAAAAAGCGTTCCCGCGTGATGCCATATTCTTTCAGAAGCTCCTTAACCGCTGGATTCGGATAACGGAGCAGCGCCAGGAACAGGTGCTCTACGGAAACGTATTCGTCTCCCATTGCCTTTGCCTCATCCTCTGCACTCACCAGTACCTTATTCAAATGCTGCCCGATATAAATCTGACCGCCGGATACTTTCGGACGTTTGTTCAGGGCATTGTCCAGATTTCTTGCGAAATGCTCTGCATTGATTTCCATTTTTTCCAGCAATTTTAAAATCAGGCTGTCACTCTGATTCAACAGGTTATACAACAGATGTTCCTGCTCCACTTCCTGATTCCCATATTCATATGCCACTTTTTCCAGGTCATTTACCGCCTGTAAAGATTTCTGTGTAAATTTATTAATATTCATAGAGCGCCTCCTCTCAGAAGAAAACATTCTTTGTTTGTTCTATAACTACTATAACATATATTTTTGAAATTGCAAGCCTTTTTTCTTTTGTAATTTCTTTTTTATCATGCGTATGTGACCTTCAAAAATAAAATGTAATTTATTCTTTTGTTTTTCAGCCATCTGTTATATCATCTTTTAAGATGATATGCTTAACTGGACAGCCAGTAGAGCGGCTGCGGCTTCCCGTCCTGAGTCTTGACAAGGAGGGATGCTCATGAGTACATATGAGGAATTCATGATTATTCTTGCGACTGCAAGCTTGATTATTGCAATTCTTAATTATACACATAGAAAATAGCCGCCCTGCTCCTGACAAAAGTAGACGGCTATTTCAATAGTTAATACAAATTTTCGCCAGGACGGGGGAGCTTCAACCTCCCTTACTGGCTATCTTGTTAAGCATATTATAGAGCAATCCCTTCTGCTTGTCAAATCCAATTTTCGCATTGCCTTAAAACTACTATTTTTTTCGCGACTTTTTTATCGCGTATATGTGATTTTAAAAAGCAAAATGCAACTAGATGATATGCTTAACATGGGAACCGTTGGGGCGTTATTACTCTTGTTATAACGATTATGAAATGCAAAAAATAGCGCCCCTGTCCTGGTAAGATAAGGCGCTACTTTTTGTGACAAATTATTCTGCCGACGGTCAGGTGTACGCTGGCCAACGGTTCTCTTGTTAAGCATATTATAGAGCAATCTGTCTGACCTGTCAAACCAGAATTGTAAAATTATTCTTATTCCTTCTTGTTCCTCTTATCGCAAAAAGAATCCCCGGCAAATCGCCGGGGACCCTTTTTTCTCTTACTTTTTCTCTTACTTTTTAATCTTTACGCCTGTACTCTGCCCCTTCTTTGCAAGCAGCTTCCGGTAGGTCTTATATTTCGCTGCCGGAACTTTAATCACCGCTTTTTTATAAATGCCTTTGAACGCATTTTTTCCGGCTTTTTTCAGTCCCTTACTCTTAATGGTGATATTTTTCAGCTTCTTACAGCCTGCGAATGCTTTTTCGCCGATCTGTGTCAGCTTTGTCCCATTCATGGTCACTTTTTTCAGCTTCGTGCATCCTTCAAATGCGCCGTCGCCGATCGTTTCCACATTCTTTCCGATAACTGCGCTCGCTGCTTTCATGTTTCCTTTGAACGCGCCTGCCGCGACTGCTGTGATTCGGTAGCTCCTGCCGCCCAGAACGACCGTGTTGTAAACCGTAATCTTCGTAAGCTTGTCATTCTTGATGCCTGTAACCTCGGCAGTCAGCTTCTCCGTATCCGTTACTTTATAGAAGTAATTGCCGTTATCATAGGTCTTTCCTGCCTGAATCGGCTGGTTATCTTCTGGTTTATCTGCTGTGCCAAGCTGCTTCTGCATCTCTTCAAACTGTGCTTTTGCTTCCAGAGCTGCTTTTTCTGCCGCTTCCGCCTTCTTCCTTGCTTCCTCGGCTGCTTTCTGCGCCGCCTCAGCCTGCTCTTTCAGCCTTTCCAGTTCGGCTTTCTGCGCTGCCGCTTCCTGCTGCGCCCTTTCAAGCTCCGCTTTCGCTTCTGCCGCCGCCTGTTCTGCCGCTGCCGCTTTCCGGTCTGCTTCTGCCGCCGCCTGTGCCGCAAGCTCCGCCGCCTGCTTGTTCGCTGCCGCCTGTGCTTTCGCCTGGTCTGCCACCTGCTGAGCCGCTTCCGCTGCCGCCTGCGCCGCTGCTGCCGCCGCTTCCAGATCACTCGTATCTGCTGCAAGGTCTGCCGCTGCTTTCATGATGCTTTCTGTCGCCTGTACAAACGCCGCGCTGTCCGCATCCTCATTCCTAAGGACTTCCGCTGCCGCCGTCAGGGAAGCTCTCAGGGCATTCGCACTTTCTTCGGTATAACCGGATGTATTCATATCTTTATAGGCGTTGTATACGATCGTCAGCATAGACTTCTTCGCATTTTTCTCTGCTGCTGCCGCCTGCGCCTGTGCCGCTTCCGCCGCCTTTTGCGCTGCTTCCGCTGTGGCCTGTGCCGCTTCTGCCGCTTCTTTATTCGCCGCTGCCTGAGCCAATGCCTGCTGTGCCACGGTATTTGCTGCCTTCGCCGCTTCATCTGCCGCTGCAATCGCCGCGGATAAATCCGAGGTATCCAGAACAAGCCCTGCCGCCGCTGCCAGAATATCCGATGCCGCCTGTGCTCTTTCTTCTTCCTCACTGGCTTCCTTGTCTAAAACAGCCTCTGCTTTCGCCAAAGCATCTGTCAAAGCCTGTGCGCTCTCTGCCGTATAGGCGCTCACATCCAGCCTTGCATAAGCATGATAGACAACTGATAACAGGCCGCTTCCTGTAATATCTTTTACCTCCAGATTCCGGATCGCTTCGCTAAGCGCCTGCGCTGCCGCATCGACTTCTTCCTGCGCCGCATCCTCTTTTCCTGCAAGCGCCTGTGCCGCCATAAGCGCTTTCTGCATTTCCGCCCAGCTCTCCGCCGTATAATCGCCTTCTTTCAGCCCTTTTGTCCTTTCAATGGCTGCATTTAACGCTTCTTTATCAGCAGTCCCTTCTTTTACAAATTCAGCCTTTACCGTCACATCTCCTGCCGGCATCATAAATGCGCCGTCCTCGATTTCTGTTCCGTTTCCATCGTCTTTGGTATAATATTTCAGGCTTCCCTCTGCGAGCTTATATCCTTCATCCGCAGCGGCAAAAACCGTAACCGTCTCCCCGGAGGACGCAATCGGATTCGTAATCAGAATGCTTCCATTTTCCATATCTTCCGCAGATACGTAAAAACTACTGCCAAGCGTAATTGCTGCCAGGTTAAAATTCCCCCAGTTCTTGTCATATAAAGTATCATTGCTGATTTCCACATGCAATACCGAATCCGCATCCTCCAGAAGATACTCCATAGAAATCATGCCGTATTTTGCCGGTGTTCCGCCTGCCTGCGCCCCCGTGTCAAAATATTCCGCATATTTCTTTACCGTCTCTCCTCCCTTCACTACAGAAGCGCTTATTTTTACTTTCGCAGACCATGCACCCAGGTGTATCCCCACATTCTGCTTTCTTACAGAATACGGAAGATCAAACGCAATTCCGTTTCCGGCCTGTTCAAAAACAATTCCTTTACTATAGCTTCCTGAAGCATTATTCGTTCCGTCTTTAAAGGAAAACGTCGTATCACAGGAATTTCCATTTAACTTCGTAACTGTCTGGATAGCGGAAAGATTTGCAATGCCTATACCCCCGGCCTTTTTTTCAATCTGTTCCAAATCCGTGGCCGTAAACAGCTTCCAGTCCGCAGAGCCTTCTTCTGTCAGATTCACTGTTTCCGGCGCTGTGTGTGAACCCAATACGACCTGTGTATCTTCTGCCTCCGGAACCGGAATACTTTCTTCTGTCTCTTTTACCGTAACTGCCTGGAGCGCAAGCCAGTCGTAATATGCCCTCTGCGCATCTGTACGTTTTACTTCCTCCGGAATTTCGGATACGCTCTTAGAGTCCGTAGATTCTGCACCGTCTTTGATTCCCGTAACAAACACATCATATCGTTTATAATTCGTAAGCCCTTCTACTTTGCAGGGAAATTCCTCTGTATCTGTTACGTTCCAGGTATTTTCTTCTGCCATTTTATAATAGATACGGTAACTGTCATAAGAAATGCCTTCCGGCGCGGCTGCGCTGACCAAAAGCGCGGCGTTTCCGGATTCTGCTTTCACCTGTACCGGGGCTTCTAAAACTTCTCTTCCGCCCTCTTCCAGCACGATGGCCTTTAAGCTGATCTCTCCCGGCTCTTTTCCCTCCTGTTCCATCGTAACCGTAACCATCATATCCGTATCTTTGGAAGCGCAGTTCGGTATCTCTACCGCATAAACAGTCTCTTCCTCCCCGCCTTCTAATTCCGCTGTTTTCGTCACCTGGGAAGCATCCATCAGATCAGCTTCCACTTTTGCCGTTCCGTTCTTTACCCCAATCAGAGCTTTCGCTGTCTGCATCGTATTAGACGCAGGAACCATAAACATAAAGCCTTCCCCTCCATGCGGAGACGTTGTCTTTGTATATTCTTTTGCATTTTCTGCGCCAAGCGTCTGCATCGTCTGGCTGTCTCTTAGATTTGTGGGATATTTGCTGTTTGTGCGGTAATATCCTACTGTGTTTACATTAAAAATTTTCTTATTTCCTTTTTCCATCTGGTTTGGAAGCCCGTCTGTCCGGACAGAAGTTCCTTCCTCTCCAAACAGTACTGCACTGTCTGCTGCTTCTATCCGCTCCGCTGCAAAAGATCCTTCTGCGTTTTTGCTTGTCCGGATACCAAGATATGCAGGATTCCCATCTGTTCCTTCAATGAAATACTCATGTTCCCCGGCTTCTGCCTGTATCGTCTGTGATTTCCCTCCGATTTTTACACGGAGCTCAAAACCGTGGTCTGCTTTTACCGTAAGCTTTGCCCCCGATGTATCGTTCACCCGCTCGCTACAGAAAAGGTTTACAAAGTTTTCGCCTTCTGCTCCGTTAAAATAAAGGTTCTCCACGCCAAACGCCTCGGTGAGCTTGATGTTCCATTCAATGGCGTTCTCATTTCCTTTTATGGTAATGCCTGCGAGGTCTTCCAGCACCGACCCGATGCCAAGCGCGCCTGCCCATCCTACAAAATTTGATCTGGAAGGCTCCGTATCTGAAAATTCCGTCGACCCCGGAATCGAGTATTCCGAAGAATAATTTTCCCAAAGTGTATGCAGAAGATTTCCGTTTCTGTCATATGCTCCACGAACGCAGACGTCCGCAAGCCCGTTAATATGGCGCACCGCCTCTTTAAACGCCAGCTCATCATATCCATACTTTTGCAGACCTTTGATCCACTGGTAAGAAGTCGGAGACCACATCGCCCCGTTCCAGTATCCACCTGTCGGCTTAAAGGTACTGTAATCATAACAGACTGTGGCAAGCCCGTTCGGCCGGAACATCTTATTGGAATTTAAAGCATATTCTTCAATCATCCGATCGGCCTGTTCCTCCGTAGCTACGCCTGCCGCCAGCGCCCACAGGCCGGTCGGCGTCGCAATGTTGGTAAATTCGCTCGTCTCTGCATCCGCATTAAAGAAAAAGCCTCCGTCCTGCGACCATAATTTTTCCTGTATGATCTGCTTCAAATCTGCCTCTTCTTGCTGATATTTTTCTTTCATCTCCTGATATTTCGTCCGGTCTTCTGTCGTAAGGCTCTCGTCCTTCGCAAGGACTTCATCTAAAATTCTTACAATATAATCTGCCGCCTGTCCCTGCTGGATGGACATATCATTTGCCGCCTGTCCCCATCCCGACCAGTCCTGGTTTGGCGTATTATCAAGTCCGTTTCCCTGCCCGTTTGAAACATACAGCCCTTCCGCCGGGCCAGATTTATGTGTCCTTGTCCGCTTTAAAAACTGCCAGTAGGCATCTAATCTGTCAATAATTGCTTTCCCTTTGACTTTTTTCGTAAAACGCGAAATATCTCCGTGAATCTGATATTGCTCCCATTCCGCCCAGGCAAACATCGGCGGGTTGATTGCGTCTACCGTCTGATAATCTCCATAATATGACTGTCCGCTGCCCTGATAGATCATTCTGGAGATATAACCGTCCGAATCATCATTCGAATCCGTCTGATGGTAATAAAAATTATCCATAGAATTTAAGGTCGGAAATTCATGAATGCCGTATTTATCAAACATCATCATAAACAGCGTATCCCACTGAAAAATCCTGTTATCAAATGCCTCGTCCACATAATAAGCCGTCGCGTCATCCGTCGTAAGCTCAGGATTCAACGCCTTCGTAACTGCTGTAATATTGCTTTTATGACTCTGCCAGGCTGTTTCATACAGAGTTTCCCAATCCTTATGTTTGGAAAAATGTACTTTCGGCAGCCGCTCCATATCAATCTCATACCCTCCGGCAACTGTTTCCGGCGCTGCCAACACAGACACCGGCAGGGAGGTAATCGCTACCGCTCCTGCCAGCGCCACGCTCATAACGCCTTTCGCCATCTGTTTCATCCCTTTTAACATCTTTTTTTCATCCTTTCTTTTTCATTACACAATATTTTCACTTTTATGAAACCATTCTATTAAAAATATCAAAAACAGACCATATATTTTTATTTGTTTTTGTCAAAATTTCTTATATTTTTTATGATAATAAAAAAAAGCTGGAATTTTAACGAAAACCTCCAACTTTTTCAGTATTGATTATACACTTTTCACGAAACATTGTAGTATTCAATTTTTCTTGACACGAAAGGTGAAACGGTTCCTCTCCTGATTTTGTAAGTAAAACAAACGCAGAAATTTTTGCCAGCAATCCCGTTCCTGTAAAAAATATTTCTTGCACTCATTCCCGCATTGTGCTATTATAAATATAAGAAAGCACCCACTCCAATTGTGGATGCTCCCAGTAAGGTATTATATGTCCTTACGGACACCGCCTATCCTGTGTGCTAGACAGGATAGGCATTTTTATTTTCGCTTATTTCTCTTGTCGAGAAAGGCAAGCAATGCGACAATCAAGCTTCCAAACGATAGCAGAACCGCTATAATCCCTATAAAAATCGAAATGATTTCATACGCTGTCATGTGCGTCACCTCCCTTCCTATGTATTCCGGTAAACCGGCTTCCAACCAGGAGGCTGCCACCCTGTCATGGGCGCTTTCCATATGGAAATATTATCATATTTTGTAAATAATTTCAATATTTTGCAATATCTTTTTTTCAATAAGTTGTGTTTTAAATATCAAATATGATTTTCATAAAAACATTTCTTGCATTTATTCTCATGCTGTGATATGATAAGTATTAAGAAAGCACCCACTCCAATTGTGGATGCTCCTGGAAAGACATGAAATGCCCTTACGGACGCCGCCTATCCTGTGTGCTGGACAGGATAGGCATTTTTATTGGTACAAAACTACTTCCCTTCCCAGATATTTCACTGGAAACATCGTATGGTAAATCGTATCCAGCGCCCCCGGCACTTCCTCTTTCCCCATCTCCCCAAAGGGAACATACATGATTTTATATTCTACGGAAAACAGGCAGGAGCGTGTATCTGTCAACGTAAACCCGTTTTTCTCATAGAAGCGGATTCTTCTCTCCTGCACCGCCTTTTCCTCCGCCGATCCTGCGTAATCCGGGTTTTCCACCTCCGCCAGCATGGCATGAATCCCCTGCCTTTTCAATTCCCCGCACAAAAGCTTCATGCACCTGCTCCCGACGCCCGTGCCCCGCATCTGTTTACACACCGCATAATAATCCAATAAAACAAGATCTCCTTTTACCACAAAAAACGCATAGGCCATGACTTCGGACTGTTCATACAGCCCATAGGCAAAATAAACGCCCTCATCCAGCATCTCCGCAATCCGTTTCCAGGGCTTTAATTCATCCGGCGGAAAATCCTGTACCATCCGTGTATCAAAAATTTCCTTCATCTCTCCTCTGTCAAGTCTTTTCAGCATAGCTCCTCCTTTTCCTGTACAATAAATGGCTGCCGCACAAAGATGCTTTTGTACGACAGCCTGTTTATTTTTCACTTCCTGATTTCTTAAGACCTGAAATTTTATAATCCTGCTAAAATCTCGTCTCTTCTGTCTGCGACGCTGGTCTCCCGAATCTTCTTTCTCAGCGGAAGGACACAGGCCGGAGATACGGAAAGCTCATCAATGCCCATCGCAAGGAAGGTCTCGGTCAACTCCATATCTGCTCCCAGCTCACCGCAGATACCAATCCAGATGCCATTCTTATGCGCATTGTCAGCCGCCAGCTTAATCAGGCGCAGGAGCGCCTTGTGGTGCGGATGATAAAATTTCTCAAGGCTTGCGTTCTGTCTGTCCACAGCCGTCGTGTACTGTGTCAGGTCATTCGTTCCCACACTGAAGAAGTCCACCTCTTTTGCCAGATCATCACTGATCATCGCCGCCGCCGGCGTCTCGATCATGATGCCAAGCTGAATATCTTTCTTATACGGAATGCCTTCAAAATCCAGTTCCTTTCTCACCTGTGCTACAATCTCTTTGATCTCCAGTACTTCCTCCAGCGCAATAATCATCGGGAACATAATCGCGATATTTCCATAAGCAGAAGCACGGAACAGCGCACGAAGCTGTGTCTTGAAAATTTCCTGCTGGGTCAGGCAGATGCGGATTGCACGGTACCCCATCGCCGGATTCTCTTCTTTCGGCAGGTTGAAATAATCAATCTGCTTGTCCGCGCCGATATCCAGAGTACGGATGATCACCTGCTTGCCCGCCATCGTCTCCGCCACGTATTTATAGACCTTAAACTGCTCTTCCTCTGTCGGGAAATCCTCGCTGTCCAGATATAAGAACTCGCTGCGGAACAGGCCGATTCCTGCTGCATCGTTCTGGAGGACGGCGCCAATATCCGAAGCGTTTCCAATATTTGCATAAAGCTTCACCTTCTGGCCGTCCAGGCTGATGTTTTCCTCACCCTTCAACTGCTGCAAAAGTTCCTGTTTTTCTTTGTATTCTCTCTGTTTCTCCTGATAGATTTTCAAAGTTTCCTCGTCCGGGTCGATAAACAGATTTCCTGTCGCTCCATCGACAATACCCATTCTTCCTTCATATTCCTCCGTCAGGCTTTCCCCCATTCCGATAATCGCCGGAATGTTCATGGTACGTGCCAGAATAGCCGTATGAGAATTGGTGGAACCTCCCTGCGTCACGAAGGACAGTACCATATCCTTGTCAAGCTGTACGGTCTCACTTGGCGCCAGGTCATCCGCTGCCAGAATCACCGGCGTGTCCGTCACCAGTCCGCCGCCCTGATTTCCCGAAAGAATCGATACCACGCGCTCTGAAATATCTTTTACATCCGCTGCCCGCTCTCTCATATAATCATCATCCATAGAAGCGAACATCTGTGAGAAATTGTCTCCCGTCGTTCCCACCGCATACTCCGCATTGATTTCCTGGGTGGTAATCATATTGGTAATGGCCTCTACATAATCCAGATCGTCCAGCATCATCTGATGAACCTGGAAAATCATGGCATTTCCTTCGCCCACTTCCTGAACCGCTTTGTCATACAGTTCCCCAAGCTGCTCGATCGCCTTTGCCTTCGCTTCTTCGAAACGTGCGATCTCCGCTTCGGGATTGTCAATCTTCCGACGCTGAATCTGTCCGCCTGTTCTTTTATAAAAAGAAATTTTTCCGATGGCTACGCCGCCAAAAACTCCTTTTCCCTGTAATGTAATCATGTGTCTCTCCTTTCCACAATTTCCGTTTAATAATATTCCTATTTTACCATATATTCGAAAATCCTGCTACTGTCAGACCGATTTTTTTGAAAAAAATGCCGCAGGATGATCCTTTCACCTGCGGCACCCTATGTTTCTATTCTTCCTTTTTTACGTCGGATTATTACCTTTATTCAGCGCTTGTTTCAGATGCTGTTTCAGCCTCTGTCTGAGCCTCTGTCTGAGCCTCTGCTGCATCCGGATCTGTCACAACTGCGCTGTCCTCTACCAGTTCAAGCGCTTTATCCAGAAGCAGGTTCGTCTCTACCAGCTTCTTTCCATACTGCTCCTCCAGAGCCGCTACATCCGCCAGCCCCATCTGCTCCACATAAGCCTTTGCTCTTGTTTCATATTCCTCTTCGGAAAGAGTCAGCTCCTCCACCTCTGCGATCGCTTTTAAAAGCATCTCCTGGCGAAGGCTCTGCTTTGCCATTTCTTCCATCTGGGTATTAAATTCCTCTTCGGTTGTCTGAAGATTCTGCTGGATGAAATCGGATAAGCTCATCTCAGATGACTCCGCATACTGTGTATAATAATCCACGTACTGCTGAACAATAAACGCTACCAGCTCCTCCGGATAGCTGTTTATGGTCGCATTATTGTATACCTGCGTCATCAGGTCATTGGTTTTCCCGGATTCCCGCGTGGACTCCTTCTGTTCTTTTAAAGTCTTTTCCACGTCTGCACGGTATTCTTCGACCGTCTTAAACTCAGAATCGGAAATCTCTGCTGCCAGTTCATCCGTAAGTTCCGGCGTGCGCTTGATGGAATTGATCGTTACATGGAACACCACGTCCTGGCCTGCCAGCTCCTCGCTTCCGTAATTTTCCGGAAAGGTAAGGTTCAGGTCTACCGTTTCCCCGACTTTCTTTCCGACCAGTCCATCTTCAAACCCCTCAATGAAGGTTCCTGAACCGATGGAAAGATCATAGCCTTTATCCGTTCCGCCGTCAAAAGCCACGCCGTCTTTCATTCCTTCATAGTCAATGTTGGCAATGTCTCCATTTTCCACTGTCCCCTCTTCCAGCGTTTCCACTTTGTCATTCTGGGTCAGTCTGCTGGAAATCTCTGAATCAATCTCCTCATCTGTCACCGCGGTGGAAGCCAGCGTCACTTTCAGCCCCTTGTACTCTCCAAGCGTTACATAATCCAGCGCTTTGTAATCCGGTCTGTCCGCATCGGAGACCCCTGCCTGGCTTTCCGTTTCACTGCCGGTTTCATTTGCCGTCTCTGTTTCTGCGGCTGTTTCTGTCGTTGTTTCCTTCGTGTTTGATGTGTTATTGGAGCATCCGGCTGCCATCAGGGCAAGTCCCAGGACTGCTGCCATTACAAACTTTCTTTTCATAATGTTATCCTCTCTATTCTTTTTGTTTCTTTTTCATAGCCCCTGCGTCCCCATGAAAACTCCAGAATCACATCTGCTTCGCAGATGTATTCTCCTTACCTCGCCCATTTGTTACATGGAAACTCCAGAATCACATCTGCTTCGCAGATGACGTGCTTCGCACTCCCTGATTCTGTCGTTAACATGTCGGGTGAAAACAAATGCTCACTGCGTTCGCGCTTGTTTTCCTGCCGACATGTTATGTTACATCTCTGGCACGGGGGTAGGTCTGGCCGGGTCAAAGACGGAGGAGGCGTCAAATAAATCTGCCACCATCTCCGGATTATAATACATCCGGTAACCGTCCAGATTCCGCCGTCCCTGTCTCATGTAAGTATCGCCGTACTGTACCCAGTACTGGGAGGAATCGACATTACAGTAAATATCAAATCCCCTGCTCTTTAAGTAATTAAACTTTTCATTATCGGAAGTATACGCCTGCCAGTCGCCGATATCGGCTCCAAAAGCAAAAATAATGATGTTCGTATTCCCCACGATCGGTTTTACATAACTCTCCCATTTCTCGGTATCCGTCTGAATCCGGGACAGCTCCGCCTCTGTGACATTTATATGCCCCCAGGTATGGCTTGCAAACTCCCACCCGGTCTCCTTCATAGCGTCCGCCACTTTTGTCGCCTCTTCCACCTCCCGGTTATAGCTGTCCTCGTTAAAATCCGGATTGTCCTGGAAAAACTTCTCCTGATACTCGTCCAGATTTTCCTTTGTCTTATATGCGATATCCGTCCGATATCCCAGTACGCCGTTATAACCGGTCAGGGCGATGACTCCTTTCGCTCCATGATAAGAAAAGTCCGGATGTTCTTCTACAAATGTATCGATCAGCGGCACCATGTCAAAGTCTCCCACGCTGACAGAACCGTCCTGCTCTTTGTATTCGTTCTTTACCTTTCCATTCTCATCGATGATTAGCTTTGTCGCCATGCCGTCGCCGTCCATATAGTGATAATAGCTCACATCGTCCTGCGAAAGCACGAATGCCTTCTTCCCCGGCGGAAGCATGATCTTTCCTCTTGATACTGTTCCGTCCTCATTTACCGTACACATGTCATGCAGACTCACCATGACATAACCTTTTTCATACATCGACTGCGTAATCTTGTTAAACTCATCAATGGTTGTCATCACCTGATTATAGCCGCCTTCCTTGCTGTCCCCGTCAAATGCAAGGCTGGTATCTTTGATCAGGGTATGATAGAAAACATGTGTCACTTCCTCTAATGGGAACTCCACCAACGTCTCCTTTTCTCCCTCCCACTCGGCAACCTTCGCCGCCATTTCCTGATTTCCGGAAAATGCGCTGTCGCTTTTCAGCAGTTCGATGGCCGCATCGTAATCATACATGGCCGCCAGTCTCTCTGCCTCCGCCATCGTGTCCGTTTTTGGCTCCGTCTGAGCTTCTGTCTCCTTTACCGCAGGCTCTCCCGCCGTCTCCCCGGACTGGTTTTCTGTCATTGCCTCTGTGCCCTTCTGCACCTTATTCTGCGGCTTCTTCGTTTTCCCTGTATTTCCCCAGATTACCAGAAACAGCAGCACAGCAACCAGTAATACCAGCGCGACAAGGACGATTCGGCAGATCAGTACCTGCCTTTTCCGCTTCGCTCTGCGCTCAGCGGCTCTTTTTGCCCTTTCTTGCTCCTCCATGAAAAATCCTCCCTTATCAATTCTAATATGTCCCGGCCTTTTACAGACCGAATCAACTTTCAGATTCCTATTATAACATATTTACTTTTAAATGCTATAAGAATTTCTCTTTTTAAGAAAAAATAATAATTTCATTGCACTTT
Organism: uncultured Lachnospiraceae bacterium; assembly: GCA_937965795.1. Taxonomy (GTDB): domain Bacteria; phylum Bacillota; class Clostridia; order Lachnospirales; family Lachnospiraceae; genus Hominisplanchenecus_A. Next base: position 57,493 of record CALCMD010000008.1, read on the forward strand.
TTTCCAAAGAATGCTAGAATGTGATTATTGTTTCGTGCGGCAGAGTCCGGCTGCACATTTCATTTCACAGAACTTAAATATTTTCAGGGAGGTACGCTATGTCCACATTGGGAACCGTACTGCTTGTCATTCTTGCAGTACTCATTGTTTTATTGATCGCCCTCTACTTCTTCGGGCGAAAGGCACAGAAAAAGCAGGCTATTCAGCAGGAACAGATGGAGGCTGCGAAGCAGAACGTCACCATGCTGGTTATTGATAAAAAACGAATGAAACTAAAAGAATCCGGACTTCCACAGATGGTGATTGACCAGACCCCGAAGATGATGCGCCGGGCTAAGCTTCCGATCGTCAAAGCAAAAATCGGGCCGAAGATCATGACTCTTGTATGTGCGGCCGACATTTTTGACAGCATTCCTGTAAAACGTGAAGTAAAGGCCACCATAAGCGGCATCTACATAACCGGCGTGAAAGGAATCCGCGGCTCCATTGAGGCAAAGCCGAAAAAGAAACAGGGCTTTTTCCGGAGAATGCGAAATAAAATTTCAAAATAATGAAAAAAGAGAACACATCCGTCAACATTCAGATGTGTTCTCTTTTTTCATTGCCTGCGCATTGATGCTGATGGTACAGTCCGCCAGGTGTTCATAATTTACTTCCAACGCATAATCAACCTTTATATCCAGTCTGTCCTCCGCCGTATCCAGGACAATCCCTGTGGCGGAAATACCGACCTGAAGATTGCCAAACGGCGTACTATAATAAGAAAGATTTTTTTTGTTCTCTTCAAAAACCATATGAACATTCGAAACGCCCCGTTTCGTCACCTCCATACAATTCTCATCCACTTTAATCAGATTCTGAACGACTCCTCCAAGTCCTTCCTGCACCTCATCATACTTCAGATAATGCTTTCCGTTTTTCTCAAAGTAAACGCCAGGTACAATGACCTCGATCGGTTCTTCCTCTCCCTCTTCCATAAACTGCAAACCCCGGATGCGCAGTAAAATATTCTTTGTCATCTTCTAGTACTCCTCAATATGAATCTGCTTTGTGATCTCTATGTCAAACGGAAGGATGGAATTGGCAAACTGTCTGAATTTTTCTGCCAGGTCGCTCACATAAAACTGATGCCGTCCCGCTTCACATTCTCCCGCACATGTATTTTCCAGATGCTCCCGTTTCAACAGCTCCTTTAACTCCCTCGCCGTCTCGTATGCCGGATTGACCAGCGTCACACCTTCGCCCACAATGTCCCGCAGCGTAGAACGGAGCAGCGGATAATGCGTACAGCCCAGGATCAAAGTGTCAATATCCTGATCCATCAGCTCCTGCAAATAACGTGTGGCAACCTCTACCGTCACCGGATCTTTCAGCCATCCCTCTTCCACCAGAGGCACGAAAAGCGGACATGCCTTTCCAAGTACCTGAATATCCGGATTCTGTGCCTGTAAAAACTCCGTATAAATCCCGGAATTCACCGTAGCCTCCGTTCCAATGACGCCAATCCTTCCATTCTTTGTAGCGCTTCCGGCAGCTCTGGCTCCCGGTTTTACCACACCTATGATCGGAATATCCAGCTCCTTTTTTATCTCCTCCAGAGCATAAGCGCTCGCCGTATTGCACGCCACCACGATGGCCTTCACTTCCTGCGTCCGCAGAAAACGGATGATCTGTCTCGAATACCGAAGAATGGTATCCCTTGATTTACTGCCATAAGGAACCCTGGCCGTATCCCCAAAATATACGATCCGCTCATTTGGAATGTTCCGCATAATCTCCCGTGCGACCGTCAGCCCGCCAACTCCGGAATCAAACACCCCTATGGGCGCTTCCCATCTATTTTCCATGTTTACCTCCAAACCATGACTGCCCTGTATCTTTCGTTATCTTCTTTCCTCCAAACAGACGATCTGAAGCTTTGTGTCTGCTTTTCAATTTCCATCTTCACATAACGATAGTATAACACAAAAATCTGCTTTTGGCGACCTTATCTCTCCATCTCATCCATCGGGATTGCAGCCGCGCCCTTTCAGGTGAAAATCTGCGGGCTTCCATTTACCAGGGCGAAGCAGACCGGCGTACACGCCAAAAAAAGAGTCCTGCCGTTCGTCCCTTCCGTAATCTCTTCCCGAAGTTTCTTAAGCATATCCTCCGGAACCAGCGTCCCGATCTTTACCTTCTCCGTGTACTCAGAATCTGTAATCGTCAGCCCCCGCTGCCCCAGAAGATACTGAATCTTTCCAATGCCATTGTAATCTGTCTCCATTTCCAAAAGAAATCCCTGCTGCTTTTCAATCACCACACACTTTTTCAGCCCCTCCTGTACCGCCTTCGAGTAGGCGCGCACCAGCCCTCCGGTTCCCAGGAGCGTACCGCCAAAGTATCGCGTCACGACCACCGCCGCATTGTGTATGCCTTCTCCTAAAAGAACCTCCAGCATCGGCCTGCCTGCCGTCCCCTGCGGCTCCCCGTCATCGCTGCATCTTTGCAGCTCCTGCCTTTCTCCCACCACGAAAGCGGAACAGTTATGCGTGGCGTTCCAGTATTTTTTCTTCTGCCCGGCAATAAATTCCAACGCTTCCTCTTCCGATTCTACCGGCTGGACAACGGCGATAAACCGGGACTTTTTTTCCACGATTTCTCCCTCTCCACCCTGATATACTGCTTTATATGAATCCATGATTTCGGTTCCTTTCTTTATTTCTTTTGTTTATCGTCCGATTTCCTGGATACATTATAGAATAAGAAAGCAATTTTCGCAAATATTTAATCTTTCAATAAGACTTTTCCTATGGAATAACCGCCTTTTCTTTGCTATACTTGTAGCATATGAATCTTTGGATAGCTTTAGACATTGGAAAACTTACATAAACCAGGAGGCAAAAACATGAAATTTGACAGAGAAAGCGCCGAGAAAAAACGAAAGCCCCAGACTTCGGAGAAAGCGGGCAAACGCACTGGGTTCATTATTCTGAAAGCATTGCTGCTTTGCATGGCTGGACTGTTTGTAATCGCCTGCGCCGCAGGCTTCGGAATCATGAACGGACTGATAAAAAGCGCGCCTGATATTTCAAATCTCTCCGTGGCCCCTTCCGAAGCGGCTACCTATATTTATGACATGGACGGAAATCCCATGCAGAAGCTGACAGCTTCCACTTCTAACCGTACGCTGGTGAAGCTCGAACAGATCCCGGTACATCTTCAGCACGCCGTTGTAGCCGTTGAGGACGAACGCTTTTACGATCACAGCGGTATTGATCTTCAGGGTATCGTCCGCGCCTTTATCGTGGGCGTTTCCAGCGGAAGATTTTCCGAGGGCGCCAGTACCATCACCCAGCAGCTTTTGAAAAATAACGTATTTACCGGATGGACGCAGGAAAAATCTCTGGTTGAGAAATTTAAGCGAAAATTTCAGGAACAGTATCTGGCTCTCCAGCTCGAAAAGAAAATGAGCAAAGAACAGATTCTGGAAGATTATCTGAATACGATAAATCTGGGAGCCGGCGCCTACGGGGTACAGGCTGCCGCGCACCGGTATTTTAATAAGGATGTTTCCGAGCTGACCTTGTCAGAGTCCACAGTCATTGCGGGAATTACCCAGAATCCCACCCAGTTTAACCCCATCATTTTCCCCGAAGAGAATGCCAAACGCCGCCAAAAGGTGCTAAATCATATGTTGGAGCAGGAATATATCTCAAAGGCGGAGTATGAGGAAGCGTTAAAGGATGACGTCTACTCCCGCATTCAGAAAACAGATTCCGAAACAGAGGACACCTCCATCTACAGCTACTATGTGGACGCCCTCATTGACCAGGTGATGGACGACTTGCAGGAACAGCTTGGCTACACCGAACAGCAGGCTTATAAGCAGCTTTATACCAGAGGGCTGAAAATCTTTTCCGCACAGGATGAGCACATCCAGAAGATCTGTGATGAGGAATTTGCAAATTCCTCCAACTTCCCTGCCGACACAAAAGTCGAAATCGACTATGCGTTAAGCGTTACCGGCGCGGACGGACAGGTGCGCAATTACAGCACGGAAATGCTTGCGGAATATATCAAAAAGAGCAATCCTTCTTTTAACAAAATGTTTGATAACGAGGAGGCCGCCAGGGCAGCCGTGGAAAAGTACCGAAAATCCGTACTGAAAGAGGGAGACACCGTGATCGGCGAACACGCCTACATCGTTCCGCAGCCACAGGCGTCCTGCGTCATCATTGACCAGTCCACCGGATTCGTGAAAGCGATCGTTGGAGGACGCGGGAAAAAGGAGGCCAGCCTTACGCTGAACCGAGCCACCTACAGCCGCCGCCAGCCTGGTTCCACGTTCAAGGTCATCGCCGCTTATGCGCCGGCTCTTGACGCCGGGAAAAAGACGCTTTCTACCGTATACGACAATGCCCCGTACGCTTATTCAAACGGAGTAGCCGTCAATAACTGGGACAGCCACAATACCTACACGGGCCTTACCACCATCCGTCAGGCAATCACCAACTCGATCAACGTAGTCACAGTAAAATGCCTGACAGACATCACGCCCCGCCTGGGATTCGATTATGCGGAGAAGCTCGGCATCTCCACCCTGTACAATGACACGGCTCTCGATGTGCGCCAGCCCCTGGCGCTGGGCGGCGTCACGGACGGCGTCGTGAACCTGGAGCTTACGGAGGCCTATGCCACGATTGCAAACAACGGCGTCTATCTGGAACCGAAATTTTACACCCGCATTGAAGATCAGGACGGAAATGTCCTCATTGACAACACGCCTGAGGGAACCGAAGTTTTAAAGGACAGCACGTCCTTCCTTCTGACAAGCGCCATGCAGGACGTCGTCACCTCCGGTACAGGTACGGGTATTGATCTGGGAGAGATGCCCGTCGCCGGAAAGACGGGAACTACCTCGGACTATCGTGATATCTGGTTTTCCGGATATACGCCCTACTATACCTGCTCTGTCTGGGGTGGATATGATAATCACGACATGCTTCCGGACGGCGACATTTTCCACAGTTATCACAAGAAACTGTGGAACTCCATCATGACGAGAATCCATAAAAATCTTCCGGTAAAAGAATTCCAGAAACCGGATGACATCGAAACGGCTTCTGTCTGTAAAAAATCCGGCAAGCTGGCTGTCAAAGGACTCTGTGACTGCGATCCACGGGGTTCGCAGATATACACCGAATATTTTGCCAAAGGCACAGCGCCTACCGATTCCTGCGATGTACATGTAGCGGTCGACGTCTGTGAAGAATCTGCGAAAGAAAATAAATATCTCAAACCTTCCGCCACCTGTAAGACCCAAAAGAAAGTATTTATCAAACGGCCTGCCGGAAGCGAAGGAACCACGGATGATTCTCCTTATGCGCCTCCTGCGGAGACATGCAAAGGCCACACCATCATCGATAAAATCAAAGATTTGATCGACAATAAGAGCGATAAAAACATCCCGAACGCTTCCACAAAGGGCGGAAAGAAAAATCCTTCCTCGCCGGGACGCGCTGAGGAGGACGGAGATACGCCGCCAATCGCAAATTCTGGCTCAGATCCCAATGATAAAAATAATCCTGCGAATGCAGACTGACAGACAGGCCGGAGCACTTGAAAAAGTGACTCCGGCCTGCTTTTTATTTCCGCGGGGTGTTTGACTTCACGACCGCCCGATAGCGGTCATAATCTTTTTTGTGAATCCGTATCTCATATTCATCCGCAAGTCCTGACGGCGTCCCCACACTTCCTGTCCTGCCCCTTAGGGTTCCCTTTCCTGCCCACTGACCCATACGGTTTTTTACCTTATATTTATATTTGATCTTCCTCTGATCCAGCTCATCCCGGATTCGGTTAAACTCTTTCTGGTCAAACCCCACATAAATACTTTTTGCATTAAAAAATGTAATCATTCCCATCCCTCCTCTTAAGGATAGTTTACACACTCCATGTCGAAATTGCAAGTATAAAAGGTCTGCCGAAGCGCAGGAAATTCCTGTGCTCTGGCAGACCCAACTGGGGAGCTTCGTTAATGTGTAACTGTCCAGTACCTTCACAGTTACGTTAATGTTTACTTTTCTTCTTATGAAGTATGATTGCCACAATGGCAAGAAGCGCCGCAAGCATGGTAACGACTGCCGGAATTACATTTGTATCATCTCCGGTATTTACCGCTGCGTAGACTCCCGGACTGCTCTGGGAAGCCCCTTGCGTTTCCGAAGCGCCTCCCGGACTGCCCGTGGATGGCGTCTGTGTTCCGGTACTTCCCGGATTTTCATTACTTCCCGTATTGGAAGTGTCAGAATTCCCTCCGGAAGAGGAGCCGCTTCCCAGGCCGATTCCCGTGATCACGGTACTTCCCGCCACGCTGAACGGACTGAAGGAACCTGTCTCAAAGCTCATCATATTTCCATTGATCACTGGCCGGATCGTCTCTACGGAACCATCTGATTTATAGTGGAAAACGGTAAACTCACCGTCAATTTCGACATCCGGCACAGGCATGGTGACTGTCACCGTCTCGCCCTCCGGCAAAGTATATACGGAATCTGTATAAAGATTCCAGAGCTTTAACTCATAGGGAAGCAAAATCTCCAGTCCATTCTCCCGCTTTCCTCCCACGTCAGTAAGCTTTACCTGAAACTGTACATACCAGGGAAGATTCCCGTAAACGCTCACGCCGAGCTGTGTATGATTGTAGGCTGCCGCCATCTCCTTTGCCGACTCCAGCAGTTTACGGACTTTCACAGGAATCGCCTCTTTCTCAAACTCTGTCAGGCCGTCATACGCCTGCGATACCGCCAGAAGTTTCTTTACGTCCTTCCTCGAATGGATATCCAGCGCAATAATCGCCTCTTTCACAGTTTCTACCGCTTTCTCCCGGATCGGTATAGATGCTTCCTCAGAAGCGCCTGCTGTCTCTGTCTGCTTCTTTTCCGTTTCAGACTCCTTTTCTGTCACGTCCTGCTTTTTTTCCGTTTCAGACTCCTTTTCCGTCACGTCCTGCTTTTTCTCCGCTTCAGGCTCCTTTTCCGTCACGTCCTGCTTTTTCTCCGTTTCAGGCTCCTTTTCCGTCACGTCCTGCTTTTTCTCCGTTTCGGACTCCTTTTCCGTCACATCCTGCTTTTTCTCCGTTTCAGACTCCTTTTCCGTCACGTCCTGCTCTGTCTCGTCCGGTTCTTCTTCCGACTCTTTCTCTGTATCTTCTTCTGTATCCTCTTCCGTCGCATCCTGTGTGTCTTTTGTCTCTGTCTCATCCCCGGATGTCTGATCTCCGTCAGAAGCCGTTCCCGCTACCAGTTCATCATTCAGCCAGGTAGCCGCACCTCCGGCGGTATAGACGCATCCAACGCCCTCTCCGTCCCTGACTTGCAGGGAAACACTATCATTCATCTTCAGCACACCGCCATTTGAGATCAAGGTGCTGCTGTTTCCAATTATTACAACATTATTAAGAGTCAGTGTTCCTCCCTCTTCGATTTCAAACACCGGACCTTCCAGACCGTCTGCCGCCTGTAAGGTAATCCCGTCATTCAGAAGATACGTTCTCTCCCCTGTGATATGAATCGTATCTGTCACCAGAATCGTGCCTCCCTCAGGAAGCAGCTCCTGCGCCGCATAAATAGAATTCAGCGGGGAATCCTCCGTCATTCCTCCATTCTCCCCGGAACCATTCATGCTCACATAAACGACACGGTTCCCTTCTGCCCTGACCGGAACACTTCCCATTACCAGAACGCCAGCCAATGCCCACGCCAAAATTCTGCGCCTTTGTCTCATGTCTTTTTCCTCCTTAAATCTTATACAACCCTCTTATCCGGCTATTTGGAAATACAGCACGTTCTCATGCCTGCAATTCTAAAGCATACGGAGCTGTTCAGTACCTTCACAGTTCCGATGCAAAAATCCATGAAAATCGTCTTCGACGATGGGATTTTTGCACTCTTGAATCATGTTTTCTCTGCGATACTAATTATAACATATTTCCGCAATATTTTACAAGTATTTATTACGAATATGTTAAGATTTTTTTGCATCATTTCTCATATCTTGCAATCATAAAGGAAATACGATATATTCTTCCATATACGAATTGAGGAGATGATATTTTTTGGACACTTCGATTGCGCTGCAATTTGGCATACTGATTCTTCTTCTGCTGCTTTCCGCTTTCTTTTCCTCCGCAGAAACTGCTCTGACGACTGCCAACAGGATAAAGATGAAAGCGCTTGCGGATGAGGGAGACAAACGAGCCAGAACCGTCCTTACGGTTACAGAGGATTCCGGCAAAATGCTGAGCGCCATTCTAATTGGAAATAACGTTGTAAACCTTTCTGCTGCGTCCCTGACGACTACCATTGCCCTGAATCTCTGGGGCAATGCGGCCATCGCCATTGCCAGCGGAGTACTTACTGTTCTGGTGCTGATTTTCGGTGAAATTACCCCGAAAACACTCGCCACCATCCATTCGGATAACATGGCGCGCGCCTATGCCGGAGTGGTTCTCTTCCTTATGAAACTTCTGACCCCGGTCATTTTCATCATCAATAACCTGGCGCATGTCGTTCTGCTTCTTCTGCGGGTAGATCCTTCCGCAAAAGGTCCCGCCATGACGGAAGGCGAACTCCGGACGATCGTGGACGTCAGCCACGAGGACGGCGTCATCGAAAGTGAAGAACGCCAGATGATTTACAACGTGTTTGACTTCGGGGACTCCCAGGCAAAGGATATTATGGTTCCCCGCGTAGATATGGTATTTCTGGACGTGGAAAGCTCTTACGAAGAAATTCTCGATGTTTTCCGCCGTGAGAAATTCACCCGGCTTCCCGTATATGAGGAAAGTACCGACAATGTCATCGGCGTCCTGAACATCAAAGATCTGCTGGTACGTGATTCCTCAAAAGAATTTGACCTGCGCAGCCTTTTGCGGGAACCCTATTTCACCCATGAATACAAGAACACTTCCGAACTGATGATGGAGATGCGCAAAAACTCGATCAATTTTACCATCGTTCTGGATGAATACGGCGCTACGATAGGACTGGTTACGATGGAAGACCTTCTGGAGGAGATTGTCGGCGAAATCCGTGATGAGTATGATAAGGACGAGGAAGAGCTGATCCGTCAGGTCGGCGAACGGGAATATGTCGTCGAAGGTTCTCTCAAGCTGGATGATTTGAACAATGCGCTTGGGCTGTCCCTGGATTCCGAGGATTATGATTCTGTCGGCGGCTACGTCATCGAACGCCTCGACCATCTGCCCCATGCCAGCGAGTCCGTCATAGATGACCATCACATCCGCATGGTGGTAGATTCCGTAGATAAGAACCGCATCGACAAAGTACACCTCTATCTTCCGGAGGAAGAAATCGACAAGACAGAAAAGGAAGAAGAATCTTCAAAAGAATAAAGAAGCGCTTCGCCTGCACAAGCCTGTGGACGAAGCGCTTTTTTATCCCTCGATCTCAATCTTATCTCCCGCCATCCGCAAAATATCCCGAATCTCCTCCACCGGCATTTCCAGATAAGCTGACAGCTCCCCTATGGAAACTTTATGCTCCAGCTCCTGTTCCAGGTTTTTCACGGATTCGTTGAGATGGTTCACCCGTTCTGCAATCTTTTCATCCAGATCCCGGAAATCCTGCTGCTCTGTGAGGGCTTCCTCCATCGCTTTTCGAACCGCGTCATACACATACGTCCGGTACTCCTCCAGCCCTTCCATGATTTCCAGGTCATGGATGGCCAGCATCAGCGCCACGTTCCCCTCCTGAATCAAGTCATTTTGGGATACACCGCCGTAGGAATAGGTATGAGCTACATCGCAGACCATGCGCAGATAAATTTCCACCAGCCTGTTTTTCGATGCGTCATCTCCCGCAGCCGCCAGCAGAAAAAGCTTTTCCTCCTCTTCCTCCGTGACCGTGGGGATGCTGTTCAAATCCTCCAGATACATCTGCATATACGCATCCTCTGTCATGCCGCCCGCTTCCTGCTCCTGGGAAACGCCCTTTTCCGGCTTCGCTTCATATCCCTCAACCTCGATTTTCTGTTCGGCCAGATACGCATAAACCAGAGAAAGCTGTTCCTCATTCAGCCCCGCATCTGAAAAGAAATCCCGAATCTCCTCCACGGTCAGCCGGTTTCCTTTTGTATCGGCAAGCGCTTTTATCTCGCTCAGCATTTCCCTGAAAATAATTCTTTCCTGCATGTCGGTTCCTTTCTTTCTATTTCTGATTTAAAATCTCAATGGCTTTCTGGAGCTGATTATCCTCCGCCTTCTCGATCGTCACTTTCTGTTTCAAAGATTCCTCCAGCTCAACCTCTACATCCGGCTCAATGCCCTTCTCATGGATATCATTTCCTTTGGGCGTGAAGTATTTCGACACGGTAAGCTTTACCGCCGTTCCATCATTCAGAGTAATGATCCGCTGTACGATGCCTTTTCCGAAAGTCTTTGTGCCGACCAGCGTACCGATTCCGTAATCCTTCACCGCTCCTGCAAAAATCTCCGACGCGCTGGCGCTGTTTCCATTTACCAGAACGGCCAGCGGCTTCTGAAACTCATTCCCACCCTTTGACTTATACTCCGTCCGGTTTCCATCCTTATCCTCCGTATAGACGATCAGCCCTTCCGGAAGTATCTGCTCCAGCATATTGCAGACGGTACTTAAAACCCCGCCCGGATTGTTCCGCAGGTCAATAATCAGCTTTTCCATTCCCTGATTCTCCAGACTCTGCAAAGCTTCGGCGAACTGCGTTTCTGTAATCGTGTCAAACTCCGTAATCTCAATATAACCGATCTTTCCTTCCAGCATTTCAGAATTTACCGTAGGCACCTCGATGGCTGCGCGCCCCACGTCAAAAGAAAGATAGTCGTCCTCTCCCTCGCGGACGACCTCTATCTTCACGGTATCGCCCGGTTCCGTCTTAATCATAGACACTACTTCCGTCAGATCGGTTCCTGTAACCGCCGTATCATTGATGGAATAAATCACATCCCCAGGCAAAAGCCCCGCCTCCGCCGAAGGCGTCCCTTCATAACACCGCACGATCGTCACCAGTCCCGTCGTACGGTCCTGCGTGAGCACGGCGCCGATTCCCTTATAAGAACCACTGGTGGCCTCGGTCGTTTTCTGAAGCTCCTCTTTGGTATAATACGCCGCATAGGTATCGCCAAGTCCCGCAATCAGTCCTTTGTACATCCAGCTTTCTACTTCGTTCTGGTCGATCTCATCCAGATAATACTGATTGATCACATCCTCAATATTATTCAGCTTCCTCTCTACCTTCTCCTGATCCAGATGAAGCGTGTCAGTGTTCTCCGTCTCATGCAGCGTCTCCGAGGCTTTTTGTTCCCTCTTAATCATTTCTCCCTTCACAAAAAGAAGAACCCCCGCCAGAATGAGCATCGCACACAGTCCGCTCAGGAATCCTTTCATAAATCTGTTGTCTTTTTCCATGACGTTAACTCCTTTATGACTTATTTCTTTCCTGCCGCAAAAAGCACATGGCATATGGCAATCCGCAGGTATCTTTACAAGTATATATGTATTAAGAGGGGTATAGACCCCTCTTAATAATCCAGGTTCTCCATATATTTCATATACTTCACGACCATCAGGGCAATCTTAAAGGTAATGGCGTCCTCAAACACCCGCAGGTCAAGCCCTGTACTCTTCTGAAGCTTATCCAGACGGTACACCAGCGTATTCCTGTGAATGTAGAGCTGCCTGGAAGTCTCCGATACATTGAGACTGTTTTCAAAAAATTTATTGATCGTCGTCAAGGTTTCTTCATCAAAATCATCCGGTGATTTTCCTTCAAATATCTCACGGATAAACATCCGGCACAGTGGAAGGGGAAGCTGATAGATCAGACGTCCGATTCCCTGCGAACTGTATGCGATCACCTTTCTCTCGCCAAAGAAAATCTTTCCTACATCCAGCGCCATTCTCGCTTCTTTATAAGAACGGGAGACCTCTTTGATCTCTTCCACGATCGTGCCATAAGCAATATGGGAATTTTCTGTTTTTTCCTGCGGCAGGCAGTCCAGAATTTTCTGTGCGACCTTATCCATTTCCGGATATCCTTCATTCTCCTGCAATTCCTTAACGACAATAATACTCTTTTCATCCACCGCCGTTACAAAGTCCCCGGATTTATTTCCAAGAATCGTACGCACCGTCTCAAGAGACGTGCTGTCCTTCCCCTGATCGACCTCCATAAGAAAGACGACTCTGCGAACCTCTGTATCAATATGAAGCTTTTTCGCCCTGTTGTAAATATCTACTAAAAGAAGATTATCCAAAAGCAAGTTCTTAATAAAATTATCTCTGTCAAACCTCTCCTTATACGCCACCAGAAGATTCTGTATCTGGAACGCCGCCAATTTTCCTACCATATATACATCATCGCTGCTTCCCTTTGCCAGCAGCACGTACTCTAGCTGAGTTTCATCAAAAATCTTAAAGAACTGATGCCCCTGCACCGCCTGACTGTCCGCCGGGGAATCGGCAAAGGCTTTGACCGATGCTTTTATCTCATCCATTTCCGGGCATGTTGTCGCCAAAACATTCCCTTCCAGATCAACGACGCTTAAATCAATTCTGGAAATAACCTTTATGCCTTCGACTGTTGCCTGCAAAATTTGATTTGCTATCATGACATTCCCTCTCTTTCATATGTTATTTTACACCCAATACCTTCTTTTTCACATTAGGAAGCCATCTGGCAGCTTTTGACCTCAACTTCATTTTAATATAAAAGCACAAAAAAAGAAAGGAAAAATTGAATAAAATGTGATTTTGAACAAAATTTAAGGACTATCTGATTTCATTTTTCAGATAGTCCTCTTAATGAATTTCCTGAAGCTTCACTTAATAACCTCTCTTTCTATGATCTGTTTTTTTCCGGCTATGGACTTTTACTTCTCATTGGAATCTCCTCCTTTAGCCTTTTCAACTCTCCCTATTCAGTTTTTCTATGTAAACTCTTGTAAGAGATTGTTTTTGAATGATTTTTCCTATGCCATTGGACCGTCCTCCATTTTCTAAGAATCGAAATGCTTTCACTTTCATCGGCTTCATCTGCCAGGAATAAATTTCCTAAATTTGTGTTATGCTTCTCCTCTTTTGTTTTGTTGAGTTCATTATATTCCAAAAGAAGCACTTTGTCAAGCATATTTTGAAAATATTTTAGATTTTCTTTTTTATTATTTTGCTTATTTTCTGTTTATTTCGAAATATTCAGTTAATTATTCCTGGCAACTTCCTTATTCCTTTTTCTATTGTCTATGGTTTGCATGTCTTACATGGCTCATATCCCTGATCGATCAGCTCTTTCCGTTTTCCCCGGTAGATTTCGCGGTTGGCCTCCTGTATTTTCTCCACACTGGAACAGGAAGGCAGATGAAACTTTCTGGTATTGGTATTCAGAATATACTCTGTCTTTTCCTGCGCTTCTTTCCCTCCTCCATCTGTTGTTTCCTCTTCGGCCGCATAGCTGTCGCCTGTGGCATAGTCGATCACCACGCCCGGCTGGTAATTGTACGCATAGATATGAAAGCAGATTCCCTCTCCGGCATCCTCTACGGATTTCGCCTCCATCTGTACGCCGCTCGCCACCAGATGATCCCCTTCAAAAATCGGTGTGACCCGGTAAAGCACATGGTTATCTGTCTCCTTAATGTAATCCGCCACCATATTTTCAAATGGAAGCATCCCCTCCACATTTAGATAGCGCGTCCCGGTAATCAAATTTCGTTCGTTTGCATTCTCAGCCGTGAGCTGATACCCAATCAAATGGCAGCGGTTGTACAGGCTCTTTCCATCCACCCAGTCGTATTGAACGGAATGCCATCCGGAAGGCTTCACCTGACTGATGGAGCCGCGTTTTTCCGTAGGCATCAAATCCGGCCCAATATTGGCAATGGCCGCGCCACACCTTCCCAGCTCATCCAGCTCGCTATAATACTCATAGGATTCCTCCGCATAGTCCTCTTCGGAAAATTCCGGTTCGTTATCGTTAAGCACCACATAAGGCTCTCCGGAAAATTCCGGAATGTCTGCCAGAGAAAAACTTTTCGTCGCCTGCTCTGGCGCCTGTCTGTCTGCTTGTACCGCAATCCCCGCATCCTTTGCCCCGCATCCCGTAACGAGAACGAGCGACAGCAAAAGGGCAGTTATCATTCTAAAAGAATCTTTTTTCATTTCTCATATACCTCTCTTGTAATTTTTTCATGGGAATATCCTGCGAACTCCTCTTCCCCGGTCTTTTTCCATCGTTCCAGACAGATATCCAGGTAAAAGTCCGCCGGATAATGGCGGTTCCATCGAAATATGATGATTTTCTCCAGACGGTTCTCCCAAGCTCCAAGACCCTGGTTCTCGACAAAACAATATTCCCCTTCCTCCGACTCTTCCAGAAAGCGCTCATCGACCGTGAGATTTCCTGCCGCGCATTTTGCAAACAGCGGCTGCGAAAAAGGAGGTATCCACAGACGGCTCCCTTCCGCCAGCTCTAAAATCTTTTCTGTAACCTTTCTGTCTCTGGACTGCCTTCTTTCATGAAACAGCATTCCTTCCCTGTCGTCCAGGCATAAAACTGCAATCATAATTTTCTCCTCACTCTGTCTCGTTCCATTCGTTTTCTCTTTCTATCGTATCCCTGCCATTTAAGAAGTTGCCACGACCTCCATCCCGAAAGTTTCCCAGTCAATGCTTTTCCGGATACTCTCCAGAATCTGCTCCTCATCATCCGCCAATATCACTTTGTATTTCATACTGTTTTATCCCCTCTTCTGCTTTCGCAGTCTTATTTTTACGCACTTTGACAAATACCTGCCTCTATCTTATCATTTTTTCTCTGTATCCGCCAGACTCTGTGGGGAAAATTCATAAAAACATAAAAAGAGCGCCCCCGTATCGGCAGCACTCTATCTATAGTCATATGAACTCCTGTTATAAAATAGGTCAAAGAATTTCTCAATTTACCTCTTGCCAAAAGCCTTTATATATCAGTTTTTTATTTACTCTCCTGCATTAATAACCCTGCCTCTGTCAGATATACTGTACACAATATTGATGTGGTCATTTCTATCTCCTTTTGAAAAAAATAAAGTCAATATACCCCTAATCTACTTCGTTAATACTTTTTTGCAAAACTTATGAGCACCACATTCAGGGCATTTCAATTTACGTCTTGTTATTGTATGAGGAGCCATCACATATTCCTTCATATCAGGTACAAAACGTTTTTTACATTCCGGACATTCAAATGCTCCTGCGGTTCTGTCAAGAATACAGGCAATTGCTATTCCAATAATAACCACAACACTTCCTGACAAAATCAACACAATTCTCATCCACGTATCTATCTGAGCTAAACCTGAAATTATAAACAATGGTAATGCCGCAATAATTGCAAGCCATCCATACATCGTTGATAACAGTATTCTTTTCTTGTTTTCCTGTGTTTCCTGTACTAAATTCACCATATTTTCCTCCGCTTTCTTTTTATAATCCACTTCTTGCAATCTTTCACCAGCTAAAAGTTCATTTACCGTAATTTCTAATTCGTTGCAAAGTGGAAGTAACAATGATACTTCTGGGAACCCGTTGCCTCTTTCCCATTTCGAGATCGTTTTATCACTAATACCAAGCTTATCTGCCAATTCTCGTTGTGTGTATTTTCTCGCTTTTCTTTCATCAGCAATAAATTTACCTATTTTAATTTGGTCCATAGGTTCGTGTCCTCCTTTCTGGGTTCATTGTATAAATTCCTACTTTATTTTTACACCCACGGAACGTAGAATATGGTAAATTATAGCGGTTTCTACGCTCCATAGAGTTATAATTTACTTAAGAAAATTCAAATTTAACTTCTTATTTGTACCAGGCATATTCTTCACATTCCACCCATATAATTACCATACTTCCAGACTATCTTCCGCATCAACCCACTTCTGCATAGTTCCGTCAAGGTAAAATCGTGCATATATCCATGCTGTTATGATAAATGTTGTAATCTGCATCAAAGAATGTCTCAATTTACCCCTTGCCAAAAGCCTCTATACCTGCTTTTCCCCATTCTGATATTTTTTCTCATATATACATTAATATTCATTGCAGGCAATATAACAGGTGCCACATTTGCATTCGCCGTATATGTTGACACTATAGCCCCCAAATATGGAAATAAAATTGCAATTGCATTCTGTTCAAACATTCGCACATCTATATGAGCCTCTTCTGCATCTATGCTAAAGTATCCCTTTATTGTTACCTTCATTTCAAATGGATAAAATATACTCCCTAGCGCAATGTTAGCATACCTTGTATCATATCTTATTTGGTAACTCCTACAGGCTAAATCTTTGTATGCTATATTTGAATTCTTCCAATCCTTTTAATCTTTTTACTCTGCGAAGTTTAATACCGCACACATTACATATCTGCTCAAGTCCGGCTTCTACAATTACATTTGACACTCTTATTTCCTTCGGCGCCCCAAATTGAAAAATAAAACCTATCAGAATTTCCGCCAGCATTACAACCGCATCGTCCTCCGGCTCCAGCATTTCAAACTTAATGATGGTCCCCGTATTGGCATCTCCTAATAACGACAACGCCGGATTTGCAGGACGATCATACTTTTTATCCGTAACAGATGCTCCTAACACAGATACATCCGCCTCTAAAACAGCATTGCATTTCGGGGCTTTTGCCAGGTCTGAGAGCAAATCTTCATCTGTAATCATTAAATTTCCAAATTGAAAAGCTGTAAAAGGAAGTGATTCTTCACCAAAATCCCATGTTTTCTTATCTTTTCCAAAAGAAAGCAAAAACATCTTGCCCGATTCAAAATCAACCTGCATGTCTGTTTCATCATAGTAACGCAGAGCCAGTTCCAAATCCTGCAAATACTTGCTCATACGCAATACTTCTTCCTCATCCATATTATATGGATAATATCCCGGCTCAAAAGACAGGAAATACAGCCACTGATTTTTCCCACGATATCTATATCCTAATTCCTTAATAATCTTTCTTTGCTTCTCGGTCAATTCGTCACGATTACCCCAATAGCAGGTAAGATTTCTTTGGTTAAACATCGCATATTCCGGAGCCAGATTCATACTCTGCTGCATCGTAAGCATAAGAAAGCTATTTAGCCCCTCGTATCCTTCATAGACAGCTATTCCATAACAATCACCGCCTCGCCCCAGTATACTGAAAAAAATTGTTTCCTCTTCAGCGCCATATCTGATGCCGATTAAATCCATATCCCAAAACTTTTCCCATGGTTTCAGCTCCTTAATGCGTGTTCCTGCTTCATATAATGTTTTCCATTGTTCTAAAGATGCCTCTTTTCTCATATGTTCCCCTTCTTCTTCCTAAATCCGTACTCTTTTTTAATCGCTCAAATATTTCAAAAGCAACCGGGCAGATGGAAATGGTATCCAACATTCCCAACAAACTACACAACCTTTCCGGCTGGTCTGTATAAGGATATTTCTTACAACTATCCGGTTTGCAATCCCCAAGTTTACAGTTTCCATCTTCCTGCAAAAAATCACACGGCTTATGTTTCGTATGGTACCCGATTCCAAATTCCTCTTTTTCCAAAAAGAAATCAATAAACTGCTCTACTGTAATTCCCAAATAATCCGCATCTTTTTCTACATCTTCCGCCGGAATACTACCTTTATACATTTTGCAGCAGTTTCTGCATTTACTGCAATCGTAATCAGCGAACAGTTCTTTGTGCAATCGCAGAAACTGCTCGTCCAATTCTTCCACATCTGCATGTCCTTTCAAGAAACTACGGAACTTGAAATGTTTACGGTTAGAGGGAAGTAATTTCAGATTAGGCGGTATAGCCCCGATTTCAAGGGCTGTACCGTCTTTTCAAGTTCCTATGCGCCCTGCCGTTTGGATTGCGTGGCAAAAAGGAAATTGATTTCCCCTACAAAGTTGAATACAATATCTACTTTCTGTACCCGTTTCCCGTCCACCTTTTCCGGCGCATGGACTATGATTTTCTTGATAAATTCATTGACGATTGCGGGGGTAAGTTCCTTTATCCCCACATACTTGCGGATAATTGCGGAAAAACTGTCAAAGTCGCTCTTGTTCTGTTCGTAGGTATCGACTTCCTGCTGGTCTGCCTTGACTTTTTCTTCCAGTTCCCGCTGTTCCGCTTCATACTCTGCGGACAGCTTCAAAAACCTGTCGTGGCTGATTGTGCCGCTGATGTCGTCCTCATAAATCCGCTTGAAGATACGGTCAAGTTCCGCTATCCGTTTTTGTGCCTGTCCGACTTCCCGCTTCCTGCGCTTCATTTCCTTTTCCGCTTCAGCAGAGCGTTGTGCGTACATCATTTCCTTAAATGCTATGATGTCATCAAAGAAAAGGGCGGTCACGTCAAATATCCTGCTCCATACTATCTGCTTCAATACTTCCTCGCGGATAAAGTGCGCCGTACAGTTTCCCGTATTGCTCTTGTACTTTGCACAGCGGTAATGGTCTTGCGAGCCGTTAAAACTCTTGCAAGTGGCGAAGTGTAATTTGTTCCCACAATCCGCACAGTACACCAAGCCGGAAAACAATCCCTGTCTGTCCGCTTTTGTGGGGCGGCGTTTGTTCGCCCTTAGTTCCTGCCCCCGTTCAAAAACAGCGTCCTCTACAATCGCTTCATGGGTATTGTAGAAAATCGCCTGCTGTTCCTTTGTGGTAGGAATCCGCTTTTTCAGCTTGTGGGATTTGGAATAGCTTTTGAAGTTTACCGTATGCCCGCAGTAGTCCATACGCTCCAAAATACCAACAATGGTACTATCCCTCCAATCATAGGGATTTTCGGGAAATGGATTTCCTTTTTTCTTTGCGTAGTGAGCTTTGGCAGTCAGTACCTTATCTTCTTTGAGGATTTTTGCTATCTGCATAGGTCCTTTTCCGGCGATGCATAAATCAAAAACCCGCTTCACCACAGCGGCGGCTTCCTCGTCCACAATCCATTGCTTTTTGTCGGTAGGGCTTACTATGTAGCCGCAAGGCAGCTTTGTCAGATTTTCCCCCGCCTGTCCCTGCGCCCGCTTGATTGCCCTTACCTTTTTACTTGTGTCTTTGGCATAAAAATCGTTAAACAGGTTACGGAACGGGGTAAAATCATTGTCGCCTTTTGTGCTGTCCACACCGTCATTGATTGCAATATATCTAACGTCACGTTCTACGAAAAAGATTTCCGTATAGTAGCCGACTTTCAGATAATCACGCCCCCATCTTGACATGTCTTTGACCATGACTGTCGCCACGTTTCCGGCTTCAATCTCTGCAATCATACGGTTGAAATTTGGTCTGTCAAACGTCACACCCGATACGCCGTCTTCAATGAAGAAAACGGGATTGGAAAAGCCGTTGTCCGCCGCATATTTGGAGAGGACTGCTTTCTGGTTCACAATGCTGTTGCTGTCGCCCTCTAACGTATCTTCTTGTGAAAGACGGGCGTATAATGCTGTTATCTGTTCGGGCTTATATGTATTTGCTGTCATATATTCATTCCTCCTGTAATGAACGCCCGACAAACAGAAGTGCTAATCTTATTATAGCGTACTTATCCCTGTTTGTCATTGGGCGGTTTGACGGTTTCCGATTTTATGAGCCGTATCATCTTGTCGCGGAGCCGTTCCGAGCCGCCGCAGGATGTAGACACTTCATAGTATGTGCCGCCGTCCTTGATTTCCAGTTCCCATTCCATTCTTTTCCCTTCCTTTCCGTATTTGCTAAAGTGAGAAGTTTCGGAGCTAGCATAGGAAAAGGGTACCCTTTTCCGTAAATCCGCCCGTCTGCGCCTATGGCTTGCCGGACAGATTTCGTTTGTTGGGGCGTTGGTCGCCAGTGGCGACTGTTTAACGCCGACCGAGCCGGCAGGCGAAACGAATCCCAAACCCTCTGATAAGTCCTCTCACTACCTACAACACCACACAGGGCGGTTTTGACGAAGTTTTGAGAGAAATTCTTCAAAAAGCTTTCCTTGTTTCTTAATACGGGGAAGTATGGGAAATGCCAAATGTATCAAAAGAAAATTCTAAAAATCTTTCCTATTCGGAGTGAACTGTTGTATACTGGTAAATATTTGCCTTTAAAACCGCAAGATATATGAAAAGCAGAATGAAATATCCTGCTATAATGCAAAAAGAAAGGAGGCGGCGGCAATGCCGGGAAATATCAAAAATGTAATGGCGGCAATCGACTATATCGAAAGCCACCTGCACGAAAAACTGGACTTGGAAACAGTTGCGGGGGCTGTACATTATTCAAAGTATCATTTGCACCGAATGTTCACAGGTACGGTAGGGTTGACAATCCATGATTATGTACAACGCCGCCAGTTGACCGAAGCCGCAAAGCTGCTTGTACTTTCCGACAAACCAATCCTTGAAATTGCGCTTTCTGCCGGATATGAGAGTCAGCAGTCCTTTACGGATATCTTCAAAGCCATGTATAAAAAATCCCCTAACAGGTACAGGGAGGAAGAAGAATTTTATCCATTGCAGCTAAGATATGTCTTGAATGCAAATCCTACAAATTTAGAGGAAAGAGAATGGCAGGGTAAAATCGTCTTTGCAACACAGGAAGATATACCGTCATGGATAGAACTGGTTCACCTTGTCATTGACGGTTTTCCGCACTTGGATGAGAAGCAGTACCTTGAACAGTTACAGGAGTATATTAAAAATAAGCGTGCATTGATTTTGAAAGACGCTGATACGGCAATCGGGATTATGGCGTTTAATGAGGTGACGGGGAGCATTGATTTCTTTGGGGTACACCCACAGTATCGGAAAAGAGGGATAGCGAAAGCATTTTGTGAAAAAGCATTGTATGAACTTGCACGTTCCGCACAGATAAGTGTAACGACTTTCCGGGAGGATGACAAGGCAGATACAGGCTATCGGGAGATATGGGGAAGCCTTGGTTTCGCTGAAGCGGAACTGTTAATTGAATTTGGCTATCCGACACAGCGGTTTATACTTCACAGAGAAAAAACGGAAGGCGAGGACAATGAGTGACCTAAATCCACTATCACAGAACTTTACGCTAAAATCTTTGTTGAAATTTGCATTTCCAACAATTTTGATGATGATATTCATGGGGCTGTATACAGTCGTTGACACAATTTTTGTAGCACGATTTATAGATACAAATGCACTTTCGGCATTGAATATTGTCTGCCCTGTTATCAATCTGATTGTCGGTCTTGGAACTATGCTTGCAACAGGAGGAAGTGCTATCATCGCCCGCAAAATGGGAGCAGGAGAACATACAAGGGCAACACAGGATTTTACACTGATTATTTCAGCAGGTATTTTGTTTGGTGTATTGATTGCTGTCTTGGGGACGTTTTTTATTGACAGGATTGTCTGGGGACTTGGGGCGAGCAACATGCTATTTCCATACTGTAAAGAATACCTTTTCATTCTGCTGTTATTCACGCCCGCAAGTATCCTGCAAGTTCTTTTTCAAAATCTAATCGTAACAGCGGGACGCCCCGGAATGGGTATGGTGCTTGGCGTAAGCGCAGGAATCGTAAATATTTTACTGGACTATATTTTTATGGTGCCGCTTCACATGGGCATTAAGGGGGCGGCGTTTGGTACGGGCATTGGCTATATGATACTGGCGGTGATTGGATTGTGGTTCTTTTCTGCAAAGAAAGGCAGTCTGCATTTTAGGAAGCCAGTCATAGACTTTTCCGTATTGGCTGAAAGTTGTACCAATGGCTTTTCGGAAATGGTAAGTCAGGCGGCAACAGCGGTTACAACATTCCTTTTTAACCGCATTATGATGAAATTGCTTGGAGAAAATGGAGTTGCGGCAATCACAATCATTATCTATACACAGTTTTTATTGAGTGCCCTTTACATAGGTTTTTCTATGGGAGTAACCCCTGTTATCAGCTATAACTATGGGAAGCAGAACGAAAAACAGCTAAAAAATGTATTTTTAATTTGTATGCGGTTCATTGTTTTTGTTTCGGTCACTGTTTTTTCAATAGCTTTTACTTTTGGCTCGCCATTGGTTGGGATTTTTGCGGAAAAGGGAACTCCTGTTTATGAAATTGCACGAAACGGATTTTTGATTTTCCCCTTTAGCTTCCTGTTTTGTGGGCTGAATATTTTTACCTCTGCCACATTTACAGCATTATCAAACGGGAAGTTGTCAGCAATTTTGTCGTTCCTGCGGACTTTCGGACTGATTACAGTGCTGTTGCTTACATTGCCGAATATTTGGGGCGTAACAGGGGTATGGCTTGCAGTACCGATAGCAGAGCTAATCACTATGGTTGTAGCATTGGTTTTTCTTCATCAGAACAGAGAGAAGTATCACTACGCATAAAAGAAGATGTTCATGCCGTCCGGCGGTTAATAAAAAAACCGTTGTGTGGCGGCAAAATCATCATGCGCCAAAACAGAATATGAGCGGCTGAACGGCGGTTTTGAAATAACAATCAAAACCGCCGTTCTTATGTGGCAGGAAAGTTTTCATAGATATGGCGGTATTGTGAGGTACTGCTATGTCTGTTTTTTATTTCATGGGTAGTTTTGGCTATGGTGAACTATCAAAAAAATCCTGTCTTGTGGAACGGGATATTCTGCCTATGAATATGAACACACATATCATTTAGTATGTCTCAATAACTCGCATTACTCAAATACCTATGCGCTTTCTGCTGTATGGGTATTTGTTGTAATAGCCCCCTACTGGGAAGAAAGGGGGTGAGAGAAAATGAGATATTCTGAGCAGTTTATGGAATATATCGAATATGCTTTCAATGCGTTCTGTAAGATTGTCCTGCGCCATGAAGCCATTAACGCATGGCGGGATTTGAAGCGGAAAGAAGAACGGGAAATATCCCTTGACTACCTAATGTCGGAAAGATATTTTGAACCGTCTGCTATGGACAGCTATTTTGAAAAGCATGACAAACCGACCATATTTCTTGTGTTGGGAAAGGAAGTTATCGTTGATGATGAACGGTTAGCAACGGCGTTATCAAGGTTGCCGGAATTAAGGCGGGAAGTTTTGTTACTTTATTACTTCGTCGGCTATCGTGATGAAGCAATCGGCAGACTGTATAGGCATTGCAGAAGTACAATAAACACTCGGAGAAATGTTGCACTGAAACAGTTACGGAAAGAATGGGAGAGATTGGAACATGAGGAATAAAAAGCTGATACCTTTTGAGGTAATCCAAAAAGCTGTTGCTGGAGAGCCGGAAGCGGTAGACGCAGTATTGCGGCATTACACCGCGTGCATCAAATACCTGTCTATCTATAAGGGGCATATCAATGACGATACACAGGACAGATTAAAGGCTGATATGTAATGACTTTTATCAAGAGGTAAATTTTAAAAAATCACCACAAATTTATTGAATTTTAGCTGGAGAGCCCGTGAAAGAGCTTTAGGCATATCAATCCCCGGCATTGGCCACTCTGATATACGTGGATTCGGATTGCTCCTTACACGTTAGCTGGTTTGAAACAATCAACAATAGACAATATTATTAGAGGTACAAGTAAAAATCCCAAAGTTCGTACACTTCATAAAATAGCATCTGTTTTCGGAATGACATTAAGCGAACTTCTTGATTTTCCCGAATTAAATAACTATTCTATTGATGATGAAAGCGAAGATGAATAAAAGGTAGAACAATATCACCCCTGTTCTACCCTTTTATATTTTAAATAGAATAATATCTCTCCATTTCCAGGATTTGTACCGAGCCTGGACAATCTTGTTGCCATATACCAAAATTTTTCTATTCTTCCATATACCGATCAGCAATATATTCTGCTGATTCTGCCCATAACGCATTTTCGGTATCTTGTAAAACTTTATAAGTTTCTGATTTGTAGAAGCGTAACGCAGCATCCTCAAAACTTATTCCAAACTTTTCCTGCAGCAACTTGATTACCGCTTTAATCTGAATACAGACATTCATCGTAATATCCTGTCCATTAAACGTATAAATAACATCACTCATAATCATCTCTCCTTACTAACCGCAGATATTGAAGTGCTTTCCCTGTATGAAACGACACTTGATTATTCACTTTACTATACCGCAATCGATGAATAGCTTCCTCTGCTGTCAAGATATTGGAAATATAGAGCTGCACTGTTGCCATAGTATTATCATCAGCTACCGGGCCAATTACAACATCATATGAATGCTGTAATCCGCCATAACTTCGGTTCTCCTTTATAAACTCCAACCATTCTTTATTTAAACTGTCAAATCTTTTTACCTTCAAAGCTGCGCTTTCTTCAAATAAAAACTCATATACAAAATATTTCTTCTTTTTTTCCCTTAAGGCAAGCCGATATGCCCATTCTTCCGACTGACGTTTTAATACTGTTGTATAAAAACCCTTTCCAAAGTCTCTTCTATTATTCGATTTCTTCAAATCCACTGCTTCAAACTCAAAACAGCTTCCATGATAAACTACCAATTCGGACGATCCGGTTTCAACAAGCTTGCCAATATACTCCATCACTTCTTCAAAATCTACTTGATGTAAATATTCATGCTGAATCAGCATTTTCTCAAACACCTGATATTTGTGAAATAATTCTATCACTTCACTACCCGTCAAACCATGTCTTTTTGCATACACTTCCATGCCCTGAACAGAAAGCATTTCAATGTCTGATAGCGCACTCAATAAAATCCCCTCTTTCATTTTTTATGAAACTGTCACCTAACTCGATTCTTAGCGCCTGCATTGCTTTTATTCGAATTACCTTCCTTGATTTTTTATAGTATATCATGTATCCTACCATTTCACCACAAAAAGATACTGTGATACCCAAACACTTCCTTATATACAGGTATCACAGTATTTTTTCGCTTTTTTGTGTTAAGCATTTCTGCAAGTCCATACTGAAAAAGGCTTCCCTATTCTCAGGAAATCCCCATAAATACGCTAAGCGCACCTCGCAAATGCTTCGCATTTCCTCGGTCACGGGCATTCGCTAAATGCCCGTAAACACGCAAAAAGAGCCACTTTCATGCAAGCATGAAGCGACTCTTTATGACTTGTTTTATGCGCTTAGCTCAAAGCTTTCGCTTAAATTACTCAATGATAGTAGCTACACGACCAGAACCAACTGTTCTACCACCTTCACGGATAGCGAATGTAAGACCCTGCTCCATAGCGATCGGGTGAATCAGCTCGATCGTCATCTCTACGTTATCACCAGGCATACACATCTCTGTGCCAGCCGGCAGCTCGATAACGCCAGTTACGTCAGTTGTTCTGAAGTAGAACTGCGGACGATAGTTGTTGAAGAACGGTGTAT
>CALCMD010000009.1 GCA_937965795.1 uncultured Lachnospiraceae bacterium
CTCTTCCGATCTATAATCCTCCACTCCTTGTATCAATGCTTTCGGAGCTGGAGAAAAAGACAGGATGAGAGGAGGGTTAAAAGAAGTCGTTTTGTTTAATGTACAAGAAGAAAAGCTGAAGGCGGCAATGGAGGCTTATACATCCCTTCTGCTGCATATTGCCTGGTCTTATGTAGGAAATACTGCGGAAGCGGAAGATATTGTGCAGGAAGTGTTTTTTACTTATTACCAGAAAGCACCGGAGTTTCGGAATGCGGAACATGAGAAGGCATGGCTTTTGAGGGTAACGGGAAACCGGTGCAAAAATGTTTTGAAAAGCAACTGGTTTAAAAAGACATTGCTGGGAGAAGAAGTATACCGCTATCGGGAAGAATTTTATTCTGGGGTTATGGAAGCAATCTTACAGCTTCCGGTCAAATACCGGGAGGTGATTTGTCTGTATTATGTGGAGGGATATTCCATCAAAGAGATTGCGGCGATGCTGAAAAGGAGTGTGACAGCGGTGGGAACGCAGCTTGAGCGGGCAAGAAAAAAACTGAAAATAGAATTGGAGGAAGAAGTATGAACAAAGATGAAATCAGAAAAGCTTACGAAGAATTGAATTTTTCGAAGAATATGCAAAGCAGATATTTTCGGAATATCACTTCCAGAGAAGAGATGACGCAGAAAAAACGCAGATTCCGTCTGGCGCCTGTCCTGCTCTGTGTATTTCTGCTGGGAACTACGGTCTATGCCGCGGAGCGCCTGGATCTTCTGGGATGGTATTATGGGAAGGAAGCGGCTGCCATTAGCCAAAAAGCGGATACAAACAGTTACACGGCTCAAAACCAGCATCTGAAAATTTCCGTGGAAAGCGCGGTGTTCACGGAAGAGTATGGAAATATATTTGTACATGTGCAGGCGCTGGATGAGGAAGGAAAAAAATTCATGCAGGAAAATTGCAGGTGGCTGTCGATGGAGGTGGAGATGTATGACCGTACAGAAGAAGCAGCTATGAGAGGAGGCAGCAGCACAAGAGATTTTCTGGATGAGATTTCCGATGAGGAAAACTGGTACTATTCCCTGGAAAGCACAAGTCATCATGAAGTGTCAGAAACCGTAAATTACGATACTGCAATCGTGCGCTTTCCCGGCTCTGCGCAGGAAGCGGATCAATGGACGCCGGAAAGCCTTCGTCCCATACAGATTGAATTTTCGATTGCGGACATTGTCGACAATCGAAAAGTTTATACGAAATGCGGAAGCTTCGATCGAATTGCTGTTTCACCGCTTACGGTTACTTTGGAATGGAAAAACGTGCTGGAAGAGGGAAAGTCCTGTTTTGAAAGAGTAGAGACGCTGGAAATTGTGATGAAAGACGGAAGCACAGTAATGTTTAACAATCAGATTGGAACGAATCCCTATGAAGAAGGCTCTGCGTGGAAGAGTTGCTTGATTACGGAATCAGCAGAGGATAACAGCCGGGTAATGACGCTTATTTCTTCCTCCGTTCTGGATGTGGAGCAGATTGATTCCGTTATCCTGAATGGGGTGGCCTGCGAGTTGTAAATTTTTACAAAAATGCTCTTGCATTATATGGAAGAAAGTGCTATAGTTTAAAAGATGATTATATGTTACTAGAGTATGAGTGGGCGCGAGTCCACTCATATTTTGTATTGATATTCCAGGCAGCGGCAAAGGAGCCCGATGCCTGCGGCATGGAAGGTCGACAGCAAAAGAAGGGTGGTAGAATGTCAAAAAGAGAGACTTATGAACAGAAAACAGAGGCGCTGGTTACTCCGCTTGTGGAGGAGAAGGGCTTTGAACTGGTGGATGTGGAGTATGTCAGGGAAGGTGGTAACTGGTATCTGAGAGCCTATATAGATAAACCGGGAGGCATTACGGTAGATGACTGTGAAGTAATCAGCCGCGCGCTTGGCGATAAGCTGGACGAGGAGGATTTTATAGAGGAAGCGTACATCCTGGAAGTCAGTTCTCCGGGGCTTGGGAGACCGCTGAAAAAGGAAAAGGATTTCGCAAGGAGCATAGGGCAGGAGGTAGAGCTTCGGACGTACCGTGCGATCGACAGGCAGAAAGAGTTTACAGGAATCCTGGACGATTATGATAAAAACAGTATCACCCTGAAAATGGAAGACGAAGAAAAGGTTGTTTTTGACAGAGCCAACGTAGCATTGGTCAGACTTGCCTTTGATTTTTAACAATAAGAGTCAAATTACAGAATTTTAAATAAAAGGAGGAGATTAGAATCATGAAAAACGAATTGCTGGACGCATTGGAGGTTCTGGAGAAGGAGAAAAATATCAGTAAAAGCGCACTTCTGGAAGCTATCGAGCAGTCGCTGCTCCAGGCATGTAAGAACCACTTTGGAAAGGCGGATAACGTAAAAGTATATATTAATCCGGAAACATGTGAATTTCATGTGCATGCGGAAAAGACAGTCGTGGAGAATGTGGAAGATCCGGTTATGGAGATCAGTCTTGCGAATGCGAAGCTGAAAGATTCCAAATATGAGATTGGCGATGTTGTAAACGTAGAGATCAAGTCGAAAGAATTCGGACGAATTGCGACGCAGAATGCGAAAAATGTCATTCTTCAGAAAATCCGCGAGGAGGAACGAAAGGTTCTTTACGAAGAATATTACAAACTGGAAAAAAGCATGGTAACGGGTATCGTCCAGAGATATCTCGGCAAAAATTTAAGTATCAATCTGGGTAAGGTAGATGCTATTTTAAATGAAAACGAGATGGTAAAGGGCGAGGTGTTCCGCCCAACAGAGCGTATCAAAGTATATATCGTGGAAGTGAAGGACACGTCAAAAGGGCCTAAGGTCCTGGCTTCCAGAACGCATCCTGATCTGGTGAAACGCCTCTTTGAATCCGAAGTGGCAGAGGTGAGAAGCGGCGTTGTGGAAATCAAGGGAATTGCCCGTGAGGCAGGAAGCAGAACAAAGATGGCAGTCTGGTCAAACAATCCGGATGTAGATCCTGTGGGCGCATGTGTAGGAATGAACGGAATCCGGGTAAATGCAGTCGTAGAAGAGCTTCGTGGAGAGAAGATTGATATTCTGAACTGGAGCGAGAATGCGGCGATCCTGATTGAAAACGCCTTAAGCCCTGCAAAGGTAATTTCCGTCATCGCTGATGATGACGAAAAGACGGCGAAAGTCGTCGTTCCGGATTATCAGCTTTCTCTGGCTATCGGAAAAGAGGGACAGAATGCGAGACTGGCGGCAAGGCTGACAGGATTTAAGATTGACATTAAGAGTGAGACGCAGGCAAGAGAGTCCGGTGATTTTGATGACTATTATATGGAAGAAGATTACGAAGACGAGTATGACGATTCTTATGAGAATTCCTATGAGGAAGAGGAATATCCGGTAGCAGAGGAAGCATTCGGCGAAGAGGATCAGGAGTAAACCTATGGGACAGGTAAGAAAAGTTCCGATGCGCAAATGTATCGGGTGCCAGGAAATGAAAAATAAAAAAGAAATGATGCGCGTCCTGAGAACCACGGAAGAGAATGTAGTACTGGATACGACAGGAAAGAAAAACGGACGGGGCGCATACATTTGTTTTTCAAGGGAGTGCTTTGAAAAGGCGGTAAAAAGCAAGGCGTTGGAGAGGTCGCTGAAAATGAGTATTCCTCAGGAAATATATGAGAGCTTAAAAAAGGAGATTGATGTGATTGAGGCAGAATAAAGTTTTATCTCTGATCGGCCTGGCTACGAAAGCCGGCAGAACGGCAAGCGGTGAATTTTCTACAGAGAAGGCCGTGAAATCTGGCCAGGCGAGTCTTGTCATTGTTTCCGAAGAGGCCTCCGGCAATACAAAAAAGAAATTTCAGAATATGTGCACATATTACGAAGTGCCGATCTGTTTTTTTGGAACGAAAAATGAGTTGGGGAATGCAATGGGAAAGGAGTTCCGCGCATCGCTGGCCATTTTGGATGAGGGCTTCGGAAAGGCACTAAAGAAGCAGCTTGGTGATACTATAGAACGGAGGTAGTCAATATGTCGAAAATTAGAGTTCATGAATTAGCAAAAGAGCTGGGAAAACAAAACAAGGATATCCTTAATTTTCTGGCAGGAAAGGGAATCGAGGTAAAAAGCCATATGAGTTCGATTGAGAACGAGCAGATAGATTTAGTGAAAAAAGAATTTGGAAAAGCAGAGAAAGTGGAAAAAACAGAGAAAGCAGAAAAAGCGGAAACGGCTTCTGCTCCTGCGCCGAAAAAGAAAAATATTACGCAGGTTTTCCATCCGCAGAACAGCAGGACGGGGATGGGCAGACCGGGACAGAAAAGACCGGACAGACCGCAGGGAAAACAGCAGCGTCCGCAGGAGAGCCAGTCTGTAAAGGCATCACAGCCACAGGATACGCATGCGGCAAAACCACAGGGTGAACGGCAGCCAAAGCAGCAGGGGAAGGAAATGCCGAATGTAAAGATTCAGAGCGAGCAGCCGGTAAAGAGCCAGCAGGCAAGACCGCAGCAGAACAGAAGTCAGGCGAGGCCGCAGGGGGAGACGTATGGAAAAGGCCCTCGTCCACAGAGTTCAAACGGCGGCCGTCCGCAGGAAGATCGTTCCCAGGGGGGCCGTCCGCAGGGGAAAGACGGGAATCGTCCGCAGGGAGGCCGCCAGCAGGGAAGCCGTTCCCAGGGTCAGGGCGGAAGCTACCAGGGACGTTCCCAGAGTCAGGGCGGAAGTTACCAGGGCCGTTCCCAGGGTCAGGGCGGAAGTTATCAGGGACGTTCCCAGAGCCAGGGCGGAAGCTACCAGGGACGCTCCCAGGGAGGAAACTATCAGGGAGGCCGCCAGCAGGGAGGAAAACGTTCCCAGGGAGGCCGTTCCCAGGCGATTCCCCAGCCGCCGATTGAGGTGAAGCCATTAACGAAGGAATCCAAGACGAGAGCAGATAAAGTGAAACCGGAACGCGTGGATAAGTTTGAGCGTTATGAAAAGAATGGTGGGCGTTCACAGGGCGGAAACCGCCCGAATCAGAGGAATAATAACGGACGGAACGGAAAGAATAATGTCAAGCCGCCGGTAAAACCGGTTCCACAGGAGAAGAAAGTGGATGAGATCAGAACGATTATTCTTCCGGAAAGTCTTACCATTGGCGAGTTGGCAGAGAAGATGAAGATTCCGGCGTCCACGATTATCAAAAAGCTGTTTTTGGAAGGAGTCATGGTTACCGTAAATCATGAGATTGATTATGAAAAAGCAGAGGAAATCGCACTGGAGTATAACTGTATCGCAGAGCCGGAAGAGAAAGTGGATGTGATTGAAGAACTTCTCAAAGAGGCTGAGGAGGATGAATCCACGATGGTTTCCAGACCTCCGGTTGTTTGTGTTATGGGACACGTAGACCACGGAAAAACCTCTCTGCTCGATGCGATTCGAAATACCCATGTGATTGCAAAGGAGGCAGGCGGTATCACACAGCACATCGGTGCGTATACCGTAAGTATTGACGGCCAGAAGATCACCTTTTTGGATACACCGGGACACGAGGCGTTTACCGCTATGCGTATGAGAGGAGCAAATGCTACAGATATTGCGATTTTGGTCGTAGCGGCGGACGATGGTGTAATGCCGCAGACCGTAGAGGCGATCAATCATGCCAAGGCGGCCGGAACGGAAATCATTGTGGCAATCAATAAGATCGATAAGCCAAGTGCGAATATTGAGAGGGTAAAACAGGAACTGTCAGAGTATGAATTGATTCCGGAGGACTGGGGAGGAAGTACGATTTTCGTACCGGTATCGGCCCATACGCAGGAGGGTATTGATTCCCTGCTGGAAATGATTCTGCTGACAGCAGAGGTGAGCGAGCTGAAAGCGAATCCGAATCGTGCGGCGAGAGGTCTGGTCATCGAGGCGGAGCTGGATAAAGGAAAGGGACCTGTGGCAACCGTGCTGGTACAAAAGGGTACGCTGCATGTCGGTGATCCGGTAGCGGCAGGCTCCTGCTATGGTAAGGTTCGCGCCATGATGGATGATAAGGGAAGGCGTGTAAAGGAAGCAGGTCCGTCTACGCCGGTAGAAATTCTGGGGCTTTCGGATGTGCCGAATGCCGGAGAAATCTTTGTAGCGACTGAAAATGAAAAAGAGGCGAGAAACTTTGCCGAGACCTTTATCACACAGGGAAGAGAGAAGCTTCTGGAAGAGACGAAGTCAAAATCCCTGTCTCTGAACGATATTTTCAATCAGATCAAAGAGGGAAGCTTAAAAGAGCTTGCGCTGATCGTAAAGGCAGATGTGCAGGGATCTGTGGAGGCTGTGAAGCAGAGTCTCCAGAAGCTTTCCAATGAAGAGGTTGTCGTTAAGATTATTCATGGCGGCGTTGGCGCTATCAATGAGTCGGATGTTAGTCTGGCAAGCGCATCCAATGCGATTATCATTGGATTTAACGTGCGTCCGGATGCGACCGCCAAAGCTACTGCGGAGCGCGAGGGTGTGGATGTACGTCTGTACCGTGTCATTTATGATGCCATTGCGGATGTGGAAAGAGCGATGAAGGGAATGCTTGACCCGATCTTTGAGGAGAAGGTAATCGGCCATGCCGAAGTGCGTCAGACGTTCAAGGCTTCCGGCGTTGGGACGATTGCAGGCTCGTATGTACTGGACGGTGTATTCCAGAGAGGATGTTCGGTACGAATCAGCAGAGAGGGAAAACAGATTTATGAAGGAAATCTGGCGTCCCTGAAACGCTTCAAGGATGATGTAAAAGAAGTAAAGTCAGGATACGAGTGCGGTCTTGTTTTTGAAAAATTCAATGATTTGCAGGAACTGGATCAGGTGGAAGCATACACAATGGTTGAAGTTCCACGCTAGAAAGCAGAGGATACAAAATAGATGAGAAAAAACAGTATTAAAAATACCCGTGTAAACGGTGAGGTTCAGCGGGAGCTGAGCCGCATCATCAGCCGGGAGATCAAGGATCCCCGCATCAATCCCATGACAACGGTCGTTGCCGTGGAGGTAGCGCCGGATCTGAAAACCTGCAAAGCATATATCAGTGTTTTGGGAGATGAGCAGTCTCAGCAGGACACGCTGGCAGGTTTAAAGAGTGCGGTGGGATTTATCCGCCGTGAGCTGGCACGGTCCATTAACCTGCGGAATACACCGGAGATTCGGTTTGTTCTGGATCAGTCCATTGAATATGGAGTCAATATGTCAAAACTGATCAACGAGGTGACAGGTTCCGGTTTAAGTGAGGATGATAAAGATGATTGATTTAGAATCAGAGCTGAAAAATGTCAAAAGCGCAGCCATTGCCGGCCATATTCGGCCGGACGGTGACTGCGTCGGCTCCTGTATGGGTCTGTACCTGTACATAAAAGAATATTTTCCACAGGTGGAAGCATTGGACGTTTATCTGGAAGAGTTCCCGGAAAGTTTTTGTTTTCTGAAAGGGAGCGGCAAGGTAAAGCATTCCTGTGAATCTGACCGGTCTTATGATGTGATGTTCTGTCTGGATGCCGGAGATACCGGCCGGCTGGGAGAAGCCGTCAAATATCTGAAAACGGCAAAAAAAAGTATTTGTATCGATCATCACATCAGCAATCAGGGGTATGCACAGGAGAATTATATCGTACCGGAGGCAAGCTCTACATCGGAGCTGGTCTATGGGATTCTGGAGCCGGAAAAAATTACAAAAGAAATGGCAGAGGCCCTGTATATGGGCATCGCTCATGATACCGGAGTTTTTCAGTATTCCTGTACTTCACCGGAAACCATGCGGATTGCGGGAAGCCTGATGGCGAAGGGGATTCCTTTCACAGAAATTGTAGACAGGACTTACTATCAAAAGACTTATGTGCAGAATCAGATTCTGGGAAGGGCGTTGCTGGAGAGTATTCGCATGTTGGATGGAAAGTGCATTGTCAGCGCCATCCGGAAAGCGGATATGGAATTTTATCAGGCCACGCCGATGGATCTGGAAGGAATCGTCAGTCAACTGAGAAATACAAAGGGCGTGGAAGTCGCTATTTTCCTGCATGAAACAGAGAGTCAGGAATATAAGGTGAGCATGAGATCGAACAGCATCGTGGATGTACGGAAAGTGGCGTCTTATTTTGGCGGAGGCGGACATATCCGTGCGGCAGGGTGTTCCATGCAGGGCGATTTGCATGACGTCATTAATAATCTGACGCTGCATATTCAGGAGCAGCTTACGAGGGAGAAGAAAGAACAGTGATTCACGGAATTATCAATGTATATAAGGAAAAAGGATATACCTCTCATGATGTGGTGGCAAGGCTGCGCAAGATACTGGGGCAGAAAAAGATCGGGCATACCGGTACGCTTGACCCCGACGCGGAGGGTGTGCTTCCTGTCTGTCTGGGAAAGGCGACAAAGGTGTGCGATCTTCTGGCAGACCAGGATAAGACCTATCAGGCGATTCTGCTTCTTGGACAGAGCACAGATACGCAGGATGTGTCAGGAGAGGTTTTAAAAAGCGCCGAGGTCACATCGTCAATTAAAGAAGTGTATGAGGCGGTCCAGGCCTTTCAGGGAGAATATGCGCAGGTTCCTCCCATGTATTCTGCGTTAAAGGTGAATGGAAAGAAGCTGTATGAACTTGCAAGAGAGGGAAAGACGGTGGAACGGAAGGCGAGACAAGTTCACATTCATGAGATTAAAATTCATGAGATCGTTTTGCCCAGGGTTTCTATGACAGTATCCTGTTCAAAAGGGACATATATCCGGACGCTTTGCCATGATATCGGGGAAAAACTCGGATGTGGAGGATGTATGGAGCAGCTTCTGCGTACGCAGGTGGGGCCTTTTTACATAGAGTACAGTCTGAAGCTGGAGGAAATAGAGATTTTACAGGATTTGAATCAGATTTCCGAACATGTGCAGGCGATTGACAGCCTGTTTCAGATGTATCCGGCTGTTTCTGTGAAACGTGAGCATTTGAAGATGCTTTTAAACGGAAACGCGCTTTACAGCAGACAGGTGGAGAAATACGGGATTCCCGAACGGGAAGGACTGGTCCGGATGTACGATACGGATGGAAATTTCCATGCGATCTATGAATATCTGAAAAAAGAAAACAGGTTTCGTCCCGTCAAAATGTTTTATGACGGAAGCAATGACTGAGATACAGGAGGAACCGATGGAATATATGCAGGGGCCGGACGGGTTCTATGTGGAAGGTGACACGGCAGTTACAATGGGAAAATTTGACGGGCTTCACAGAGGGCATCAGAAGCTGATCGAGCGTATCCGGGAGAAGAAAGACCAGGGATGTAAAAGCGTAGTATTCACGTTGAACCATGTGGGAAAAGAACATCTGCTGACAACTGTGGAAAGGAAAGAAATGGCAGAAAGGCTGGGAGTGGACTGTTTGATCGACTGTCCTCTGGCGCCAGAGATCAGCCATATGGAGCCACAGGCTTTTGTGGAAGATATTCTGGTAAAAAAGCTCCATGCAAAATATCTGGCTGTGGGAACCGATTTCCGTTTCGGATATCAGCGGAAAGGCGATTACAGACTGTTGCAGGATATGCAGCAGAGATATGGTTTCACGGTGGAAGTGGTGGAAAAGGAAAAGTATCAGGGACGCGACATCAGCAGCACATATGTAAGGGAAGAGCTGGAAAAAGGAAATATGGAGACGGTCAGAGAACTTTTGGGTTATCCGTTTTTTCTGTCAGGCAGAGTGAGTGATCGGGATAACAAGGGTTCCGGTGCGATGCTTTCTGTGGAGACGGAAAAGCTGATGCCCGCGAAAGGACTTTACAGTGCCTTGCGCATTGTGAACCACAGCGCGGATGCGGAGCGTGCCATCATTCGTGGAAATGACAGGAAGGTTTATCTGGCGGATTTTGACAGGGACTGTGAAGAGGGAAATATCATACAGGTGTGGTTTTTGAAACGGATACGGCCGGAGAAGGAGTGTTTGGGTGAATAGTTTATTTTGGACACTGAGTATTGTACTGATGCTAGCAGGAGGAGCGGCGGTAGGCGCATCGCTTGCAAGCCGTTCTTATGAAGAGAGAAGGCAGCGATACCGTGGAAAAGCAACTGCCACGGTTGTAGAGATAGAGGCGGATGAACCGGACAGAGAAGGACAAGCCAAAGGGATTCATGATTATTATTATGCCGTATTCGCATATTATGCGGCGGGCAGACTGTATAAAAAGCGCTGTTATAAAGGCGGAAATCCATGCCCGTTTGTCTTGAACCAGAAAATAGAGATACGGTATGACGAGGAGAAACCGGATCATTTCCGGATTTTTGAAAAAAACCAGATCAACTATCTTTCTATGGGATTGTATTATGGAGGAATGGGGATTTGTCTGTTGGGCGGATTTCTGTTTTTGCTGGCAGCTATACGATTCTTTTAGAAAAGAGTTGACGGGAATAAATTCTTGTGGTAGACTATGGAAGTATGAAATTTAGCCGATATTCAGAATTTTGGAGGCTCCGACCGATTCTTAATATCCGGCGGTTTAAAAGTATAGGAGGAAATAACATGATTTCAAAGGAAAAGAAAACAGCAATTATCGAAGCGTATGGAAGAACACCAGGGGACACAGGTTCACCGGAAGTTCAGATTGCCATTCTGACAGCCAGAATTAAAGAGCTGACAGAGCATTTGAAAGACCATCCGAAGGATCATCATTCAAGAAGAGGTATGTTGAAGATGGTAGGTCAGAGAAGAGGGCTTCTGGCATACTTAAAGAAAACTGATCTGGAAGGATACCGTGCTTTAATTGCAAAATTAGGAATCAGAAAATAATTGGTCAGAGAGGGGACGGGAGAAATTCCGTCCCGTTTTTACTATCAAAAGGAGAAGAGTATGTATAAAAGTTTTTCAATGGAACTTGCCGGAAGAACTCTTACCGTGGATGTGGGGAGAGTGGCAAAACAGGCAAACGGTGCAGTTTTGATGCACTATGGAGACACGACAGTACTGTCGACCGCAACGGCTTCCGAGAAGCCGAGGGAAGGAATTGATTTCTTTCCGCTGAGTGTGGAATACAATGAAAGGTTATATTCCGTAGGTAAAATTCCGGGAGGGTTTAACAAGCGTGAAGGAAAAGCATCTGAAAATGCGGTTCTGACCTGCCGCGTCATTGACCGTCCGATGCGTCCGCTGTTCCCGAAGGATTATAGAAATGACGTTACTTTGGAAAATCTTGTTTTATCTGTGGAGCAGGATTGCAGCCCGGAACTGACAGCGATGCTGGGTTCTGCAATCGCGGCTACGATTTCAGATATTCCGTTTGACGGGCCATGCGCGACCACGCAGGTAGGCCTGGTGGATGGGAAATTTGTATTTAATCCTACCGCAGCGCAGAAAGAGATTTCGGATTTACAGCTTACCGTGGCGTCTACCAGGGATAAAGTTATCATGATTGAGGCAGGGGCAAATGAGGTTCCGGAAGCGCAGATGATTGACGCCATCTTTGCGGCGCATGAAGTAAATCAGGAAATTATCAAATTTATTGATACGATCGTAGCAGAATGCGGAAAAGAAAAACATGGTTATATCAGCTTTGCCGTACCGGAAGAGCTGTTTGCCGCCATCAAAGAGATCGTTCCGCCGGAAGAGATGGAAGTGGCGGTCTTTACAGATGACAAGCAGACGAGAGAGGCAAATATCCGCGCCATCACGGACAAGCTGGAGGAGGCATTTGCGGAGAAAGAAGATTGGCTGTCTTTCCTGGGAGAAGCCGTATATCAGTATCAGAAAAAAACTGTGCGTAAAATGATTCTGAAAGATCATAAACGTCCGGACGGCAGGGAAATCACACAGATTCGTCCGCTCGCAGCAGAGGTAGACCTGATACCGAGAGTACATGGTTCCGCTATGTTTACCCGTGGCCAGACCCAGATTTGTACGATTACGACATTGGCGCCGCTTTCCGAAGCACAAAGACTGGACGGGCTGGACGAGGCGGAGACCAGCAAGCGTTATATGCACCATTACAATTTCCCAAGCTACTCGGTAGGAGAGACAAGACCATCGAGAGGGCCGGGACGCCGTGAGATTGGTCATGGCGCATTAGCTGAGAGAGCGCTGGTTCCGGTACTGCCGGATGAAGAGACGTTCCCATATGCGATCCGAACGGTATCCGAGACCTTTGAATCAAATGGTTCCACCTCACAGGCAAGTATCTGTGCGTCTACCATGTCCCTTATGGCAGCCGGTGTGCCGATCAAGCGTCCGGTAGCAGGGATTTCCTGCGGTCTGGTGACAGGCGAGACAGACGAGGATTATCTGGTACTTACCGATATTCAGGGTCTTGAAGATTTCTTTGGCGATATGGACTTTAAGGTGGCAGGCACGGATAATGGTATCACAGCGATCCAGATGGATATTAAGATTCATGGACTGACGCGGGCGATTATTGAAGAAGCCATCGCCAGAACGAAGGAAGCGCGTACTTTCATTTTACACGGCGTTATGGAAAATGCGATTTCCCAGCCGAGACCGGAAGTGGGTCCGTATGCGCCGAAGATCATTCAGATTCAGATCGACCCTCAGAAGATTGGCGACGTGGTGGGGCAGAGAGGAAAGACCATCAATGCAATCATTGAGCAGACAGGCGTGAAGATCGATATTACGGATGATGGAGCAGTATCTATCTGCGGCACAGAGCAGGCAGCCATGAATAAAGCGCTCGATATGATCCGTATCATTACAACGGATTTCGAGGCAGGACAGGTATTTGTCGGTAAAGTAGTCAGCATTAAGGAGTTTGGCGCCTTCCTGGAGTTCGCACCAGGAAAAGAGGGAATGGTACACATCTCCAAAATTTCAAAAGAGCGGATTAACCGTGTGGAGGATGTACTGACTCTGGGCGATAAAGTGAAGGTCGTTTGTCTCGGAAAGGACAAGATGGGACGCATCAGTTTCAGTAT
Organism: uncultured Lachnospiraceae bacterium; assembly: GCA_937965795.1. GTDB lineage: Bacteria > Bacillota > Clostridia > Lachnospirales > Lachnospiraceae > Hominisplanchenecus_A. Next base: position 12,885 of record CALCMD010000009.1, read on the forward strand.
GAAGGATGTAAAATAATAAAATTACTCTTGACAATTCTGTTGAAAAGTACTAGACTGATACAGAATAGAAAAACCGATGAGAAAGAGTAGTAGGTGAAGCGTGAAGTTACAGAGAGCTGCCGTTGGTGGAAGGCAGTACGGAGCGGTTTACTGAATGGACTTTCGAGGGCAGCCCGAAATCAGAGGAGAGTAGGCGTTGTCGGGAACCGAACCCGTTATCAATCAGGAGTGTATGAAAGTACATGCGAAAGTGGACGTTACGTCAAATTGAGTGGTACCGCGGATAATGTGAATCATAGCCGTCTCAAGCAGAAATGCTTGAGGCGGCTTAAATATTTTAAGGAGGAATTTTATCATGAAAAAGAAAGTATTGGCAGTATTATTGACAGCAGCGATGGCATCATCCATTCTGGCAGGATGCGGAAGCAAAGAAGCGGAGACGGCGGCACAGACAGAAAGCGCCGCAGCGGGAGTTTCCTATACCATAGGAATTTCCCAGTTTGCAGAGCATGGTTCCCTGGACAATTGTAAAGAGGGTTTTCTCGAAGGTCTGGAAGAAGCGGGAATCAAAGAAGGAGAAAATCTGACCATTGTTTTTGAAAACGCGCAGACGGACACAGGAACAGCCAGCACGATTGCGGACAGCTTTGTGTCGAAAAAGGTGGATCTGATCTGTGCAATTGCCACGCCAAGCGCTATGAGCGCATACAACAGTTGTATGGATACGGATATTCCGGTCATTTATACGGCGGTTTCTGATCCGATAGGCGCAGGTCTGGCGAAGGAGGACGGCTCCAGTGTAGGGAATATTACAGGTACGGCGGATTCTCTGCCGGTCAAAGAACAGCTTGAAATGATCCGCGCGCTGATGCCGGATGCAAAAAAGATCGGTATCCTGTATACAACAAGCGAAGCAAATTCTGTCAGTACAATTAAAACTTATAAGGAGCTGGCAGGTGAGATGGGATTTGAAATCGTAGATACCGGAATCAACACCATTGCGGATGTGGAAATGGCGGCGAAGGACATGGTGACAAAGGTTGACTGCATCACGAATCTGACGGATAATACCGTGGTATCGGCGCTTCAGACCGTTCTGGCGGCAGCAAATGATCAGGGCATCCCGGTATTCGGTTCTGAAATCGAACAGGTAAAGAATGGATGTCTGGCTTCTATGGGAATTGACTATATCGAACTTGGAAAGCAGACAGGCGCAATGGCGGCAAAGGTGTTAAAAGGAGAGGCGGCAGCATCTGATATCAACTTTGAGACATGTGCGGGAGCAAATCTTTATGTGAATACAGCGGCAGCCGAAAAGTTAAACTTTGAGCTGGACCAGGATTACGTGAAAGACGCAGTTGAGACATTTGATGAAATTGTAGTGGAATAATCGGAGGAAATCATGGTTTTAATACAGAGCGTTCTGGAACAGGGGATGATTTATGCGATCATGGCGCTGGGGGTCTACATTACTTACAAAATACTGGATTTCCCGGATTTGACCGTAGATGGAAGCTTTCCGTTGGGGGCGGCGATTACGGCAGTTATGATCAGCAGGGACGTGAATCCTTTGCTGACGCTGCCAGTCTGTTTCCTGGCGGGGGCATTTGTAGGGACATTAACCGGATTGATTCACGTAAAACTAAAAGTGAGAGACCTGTTGTCGGGAATTATTATGATGACGGCGCTTTATACGGTTAACTTGAGAATCGCAGGGAGAGCCAACCTTCCGATCTATAATAAGACGACCATTTTTGACAATTCGCTGGTCAATGATGTTTTGAAAGGAGGACTCGCTTCGTTCAAAACGATTCTCATTGTGTTAGTGATTACACTGATCAGTAAGTATCTTCTGGATTGGTATTTAAGAACAAAGTCCGGAATGCTTCTGCGGGCGGTAGGAGATAATGATAAAATCATCACTTCTCTGAGTGTGGACAAAGGACGGATAAAAATCGTTGGACTGGCGGTCGCCAATGGTCTGGTGACGCTTAGCGGGGGCGTTTTTGCCCAGCAGCAGCGCTATTTCGATGTTTCTATGGGAACTGGTACAGTTGTCATCGGGCTTGCGAGTGTGATTATTGGAACCAGCCTTTTTAAGAAAATTACGATTCTCAGAGTGACTTCCAGTGTTGTCATCGGTTCGATTCTCTATAAAGGATGCGTGGCGATTGCTATCAGCCTGGGCTTTGAATCCACGGACCTGAAAATGATTACGGCAGTTTTGTTCCTGATGATTCTGGTTCTTGGAATGGAACGGAAAAGGAAGGTAAAGGTCGATGCTTGAATTAAAACATATTCATAAATATTACAATCAGGGAACTGTGAATGAAATGTGCCTGTTTCAGGATTTTAACCTCCGGGTGGAGGATGGAGAGTTTGTCTCTGTTGTGGGAAGCAACGGGTCGGGAAAGACTTCTATGCTGAACATTATCTGTGGAAGTATCGGTGTGGATTCCGGACAGATTCTGATGAATGACAAAGATATTACAAAGCAAAAGGAATATAAAAGACTTTCCAAAATCGGAAGGGTTTTTCAGAATCCGGCGATGGGAACCTGTCCTTCTATGACGATTATGGAAAATATGGCGCTGGCGGCCAATAAAGGGAAACCTTACAATCTGGGACGCTGCGTAGATAAAAAGCAAAGGGAAACATATCGCGAGACGCTCTGGCTGCTGAACCTGGGGCTTGAGGATAAGATGGATGTAAAAGTGGGTTCTCTTTCCGGAGGGCAGCGGCAGGCAATGGCGCTTTTGATGTCCACCATGACACCGATCGAATTTCTGATTCTGGATGAACATACGGCGGCGCTTGATCCAAAGACGGCGGAAATTAATATGAAGCTTACTGATCAGATCGTAAAGCAGAAAAATCTGACTTCGATCATGGTCACGCATAATCTTCGTTATGCACTGGAATATGGAAACCGTATTCTGATGATGCACCAGGGAAAGGTGATACTGGATAAGAAGGGAAAAGAAAAGGAAGCATTGAAGGTAGACGAGGTACTGGAGCTCTTCAATGAAATCAGTATTGAGTGCGGAAATTAAAATCTGTGTTTTGCGGGCTGTCACAGGATGTTTTCAGCGTAGATTAGCTGTTTTACATTTTGCGGCAGCCTCTTTTTCCTGTCTTAACGGTTGACGAAAAAAGTGGAAAGTGATAAGATAGTAACCGTGCCACCATATCATGTGCTTTTTAAGAAAAAGGAATACTAAATATGGGAAAATGACGATGTGAAACAGAAAGGATAAACATAGATGAGGTATCATAATATAACGAAGGACGATATGCTGAACGGCGACGGCCTGCGGGTCGTACTGTGGGTGGCAGGATGCGGACACTGCTGCAAAGACTGTCATAATCCAATCACATGGGATCCGAACGGCGGGCTTCCCTTTGACCAGGCTGCGAAGGAAGAGATTTTTGCTGAGCTGGAGAAAAGCTATGTTTCCGGGCTGACACTCAGCGGCGGGGATCCCTTGTATCCGGCAAACAGAATGGATGTGGAAGAGCTGGTCAGGGAGGTGCGCAGCAGGTTCCCCCAAAAGACGATCTGGCTGTATACCGGCGGGCTTTGGGAAAAGGAAAAGAAGCACCATCTGATCAAATATCTGGACGTGATGGTCGATGGCGAGTATGAGTGCGAGAAGAGAGATACGAAACTTCACTGGAGAGGAAGTTCAAACCAGAGGGTGATCGATGTACAGAAATCATTGCAAAGCGGCAAGGTTGTGCTTTACTGCGAATAGGAGGACAGGATGAAGAGGATTGCAAAGTTTCATAAAGTGAGTTTCGGTCAGTTTAAAGAGGGATGGATGGACGAGTTTCCGAATGTCCCGGAAGAAGAAATTTTTAAAATTTATGAGGATCTCCGGCTGCCAAAACGGGCGACGTCAGGTTCGGCGGGATATGATTTTTTCGCACCGGTAAATTTTGTGCTGGCGCCGGGAGAAACTATCAAGATTCCTACGGGAATCCGGGTGGAAATGAAAGAAAACTGGGTGCTGAAATGTTATCCAAGAAGCGGGCTGGGGTTTAAATTCCGCTTGCAGCTTAATAATACGGTAGGTATTATTGACAGCGACTATTTTCATTCAGATAATGAAGGGCATATTTTTGTAAAACTTACGAATGATACGAATGAAAAGAAAACCGTCTGCGTAGAAAAGGGAACCGGATTTATGCAGGGGATTTTCGTGGAATATGGAATTACGGTAGATGATGACGTCACAGAGATACGAAATGGCGGTCTGGGGAGCACGACAGAGAGATAAGAGAAAGGTAAGGGGGTTTTAAATTGCGGAGGAGAGAAATGAGAAGGGGGTTCTTGTTTGCTGCGGCGCTTCTTCTGATTCTGTGCATGGGACAGACAGCGTATGCGGCAAAAGTAAAGAGTCCGACAGGATTGAAGGCAGATTATGATAAAAATTATGTGAAGCTTACCTGGAAGAAGGTTTCGAAAGCAAAGGGATATGTGGTGTATCGATACAGCAGCACGGCAGGCCAGTATATACGCCTGGGAGCAACGAAAAAGAACAGCTACAGTATGTCAGGACTTTCTGCCGGGACGCTTTATCGTTTTAAGGTGCGGGCTTACCGCAGGACAAAAAGCAGAATTTATTATAGCAAATACAGCAAAAGAATCCAGCTCAGGACAAAGAAGGAGCCGACGAAAAAGGTTTCAACGATTAAGAAATATCTGCAAACTGCAATACAGCCTATCGGAAAGGCGATTTACGTGTGGGGAGGCGGATGGAGCGTGGACGGGCTGGGCGGCAGTACGGAAGCGAGAACGATGGGAGTCAGCAAAAACTGGACAAAGTTTTTTAATGCCCAGACAAAGGATTATAATTTTTATAATACCCAGTATCAGCGGCATGACGGGCTGGACTGCTCTGGTTATGTGGGCTGGACGATCTACAATATGATGAATACCAAAAGCGGAAATAACGGCTATGTTATGTCCGCAAAGGATATGGCAAAAAATTATGCTTCCAGAGGCTGGGGAAAATATATCAAACGTGCCAATGTGAAAGATCATAAGCCGGGCGACATCATGAGCAGCGCCTGCGCGGACTGCGGCCATGTATGGATTGTGATTGGAGCGTGTGAGGATGGCAGCGTAGTGGCGCTTCATTCCTCCAGCAATCCGGGCGTACAGCTTTCGGGAACGGTAACGCCGACAGGAAGGGTCGACAGCCAGGCGGCTGAGCTGGCGAAGAAATATATGGAGCAGTATTTTCCGGCATGGAGTGCAAAGTATAAGACAAAGGTAAGAGATGAAAAGTATCTCAGCCATTTTTGCCAGATGCGATGGAACGTCAGTGGAAAATCTGTCATGACGGACCCGGACGGTTATCAGAAGATGACGGCGGAGCAGGTACTGGAGGATCTTCTGGGGCCGCTGGAGAAAGAGGAGCTTCCGCCGCCGGAGCCAGAACCGGAGCCGCAGCCCGAAACGCAGACGGAGTTACCAGAGACGTCTCAGATGACGGAATTGCCTGTGAATTAGAGAAAAAGGGGCGTAAAGCTCCTTTTTTTGTGGAAGAAAATTAACTGCCAGTTAAAAGCAATGGGCGTAAAGTCAACAGACATTCAATAGTTTTTGTGAAAGCTTTTTGTTATAATCATTTTGCAAAGTACTTTGCCCATAAAAAGCAAGGAGGGCATTTCATGAAAATCGGCGAAATCATTAAAACCAGACGAAAAGAATTAGGACTAACGCAGGAGCAGATAGCGGGATTTCTGGGGGTAACAGCTCCAGCCGTGCACAAGTGGGAAAAAGGCATCAGTTATCCTGATATTTCCACGCTGCCTGCGCTCGCACGGCTGTTGAAAGCAGATATGAATACTCTGTTTTCTTTTGAAGAGGAGCTTACAGAGACGGAAGTGAACGCTTTTTCGAATGACGTTATAGGGCGGATGCAGAAGGAAGGCTTTGCGGCGGGCTATGAAATGGCTATGGAAAAGATACGGCAATTTCCAAACTGTAGTTTGCTGCTGTGTTCTGTTGCGGCGCTTTTGGATGGGGCGCTTCTGTTGTTTTCGGTGGAAAATACGGACAAGTATGAAGCCGCAATTGAAAATATGTATGAGAGGTCCTTAGAGTCGTCAGACGGCAGGATCAGAGATCAGGCCATTCATATGCTGGTTATCAAATATATGAGGAGAGAAGAGTTTGAGCAGGCGGAAAGGATTCTGGAAACTTTGCCGGATATGCCGGTGGATAAGAAAAACCTGAAAGCACTGCTCTGCATGAACCAGGGAAAGCGTCAGGAGGCTATCCGTGTCCTGGAGGAGCAGTTGTGGTATTTTGCAAACCAGGTACAGGCGACATTGATTTTTTTGATGAGATGTTTCTTTGAGATGGAAAAGGAGGAAGAGACCAGAATCTGTGTTCAGAAAATAAAAGATATGACAGAGAGTTTTGGACTGTGGAACTATAACAGCTATGTGGCGGAATTTCAGATGGCATACCAGCGTAAGGACAGGGAAAAAATTATGCGTTCTCTTCGAAAGATGCTGAAGGCTATGCAGACACCTTATGACAGGTCCGGATTTCCGCTCTATGCGGAACTGGAAAACACAAATCAGGAAGGGAATCATATGAAACTCATAGCTTCTAAAATGATTGAGGAATTAAACAAGGAATACGCACTGGATGAGAAGGAGAGTCTGGAGTTTCAGGAACTTTTGCGGGAATTGTAAAAAATATGCTTATCAAATTTCGGGGAAAATAGCATAGCAATAAGCCATACTATTTTCCCTGTGTTTTAATAATTATGGAAATGCGACATTGACACTGATAGTTTTCTTTACTATAATAGTATTATCAAAAAATTCTGTATACAATATGGAATAAAAGGAGGAAAAAAATGAAGAGACGAAATGCGTGGAAACAATGTTGCATGGCTGTTGCTTTAGGATTTTCAATGGTGGCTTCCATGCTTCCAGGGAATATGACGGCCAAAGCAGCAGACAACGATGTATACGTTCAAACGGAGTATTGGGATGCGGCGTTTGCAGCAGGAACGCTTACTACACAGAATGATAGTGACGTATGGTACTATCAAATGCAGGGTGAGAATGATGTCTGGTCGAACATTGGGGCAGATAAGTTTAAGGATACCGAGGAGGAAAGATGTTGGCTGAAACCGGCGGATGATAATGCGGAAACATTCTGGGCAAAGATTGAGAAAAATGTTCTGACGCCGTGTTTCAGGGAGAATGATAATGCTCATAAGGGAATTGCCTATGCGTGGAAAGCACAGGAGTCCGGGTTTGTCCAGGTTACTGTGGCGAAAGACATTATAAGCAGACATGGGACGAAACAGCCGATTGATCTGGTGATCACAAAGGGGACAGCGACCGCGGATACAAGCACTCTGCTTACAAAGACACTTGGAGCAGGCGCTACGCTTTCTTCTTCGGAGATGAAGGTAAGAGTGGCAGTCCAGAGAGGAGATTATATCCGTCTGGCAGCGAAGAAGGGAGACAACGACGTAACGAATATAGAGCCGGTTATCCGGAAGGTGGATTCTCTGGAGGAGCCGAAAGTATCTTCTATCAATGTCACACCGGCATCCGGGGAACTGGTAGAAGGAAAGACTCTGACACTTAGCGCGGCAGTTGCACCAGCGGATGCAGGCGATACAAGGGTGAACTGGTCTTCCAGTGATACAAAAACTGCGACGGTTAATGCGAACGGAGTCGTAACGGCAGTAAAAGCAGGTACCGTTACAATCACAGCGACAGCGGCAGACGGAGGCGGCGCAACTGGTTCCTGTACCCTTACCATAATTCCAAAGACTTACTATGCAGTAGCGGCGGCTCTCACAAGTGACAGCGATGCAGTGGGCGGAACGGTAAAAGTACTGGGAGCGACAGGAACTGCTGAAATTTCTCAGGCAGAAGCAGGAACAGCGGTGAGATTCACAGCAACAGCGGCGTCTGGGTATACCTTTAAAGGATGGTATAGCGATGAAGCAGGTGCTGTGTCGGTTTCAGCAACAAGTACTTACAGGGTGACAGACCTGAAAGAAAATACGACTCTGTATGCGAAGTTTGAATGTACGGAACTGAAGAGCAAATTAGAGGAAGCGATTCAGACAGCGAATGCACTGATTGCTGAAAATAGCGTAAATCCGGTTTACAGTGAAGAATCCATACTTGCGCTTGCCGCTGCATTGGAAGAGGGACAGAAGGTTTGTGATACTGCTATTGCAGCTCAGCCGTTGCAGGAAGCGCTTGATAAACTGAACAATGCGATAGGCGCTCTTAAGACAAAGGAAGAGGAAGCGCAGGCAGCGGTAACAAAGGCCCTGGCAGATGCAGAAAAACTGTTTGCAGCAGGCCAGCAGGATTATTCAGATGAGACCTGGAAAGTATTCTCGACGGCTTATACAGCTCTGAAAAATATGCCGGCAAATGCAGATGCGGCTACGAAGAAGAAATTGGCGGATGATTTGAGCGCTGCTCAGGCTGCATTAGTGAAAGCGGCTATTAAGAAGGGTGAAACAGAGGAAACAAAGCTTGGACGTTATCGTGTCATTGATGCGAATAAAAAGACAGCTATTCTGGTAAGCGTAATCAATAAGAAGGCTGCGAAGCTGAATGTCCCGGCAACTGTTAAAATTAAAGGCGTGACATGTACGGTTACAGAAGTGGGCGCAAATGTAATGAAGGGTAATACGAAATTGAAAAAAGTTATCCTGGGCAAGAATGTTACAACTATCGGGAAACAGGCATTCATGAATTGTAAAAATCTGAAGTCTATCCAACTGAAAGGTAGTGCGCTGAAAAATATTAAGTCTGGCGCGTTTAAAAAGACAGGGACTAAGGTAACAGTCAGTGCAAAGAAAGTGGCAAAGAAACAGAAGGCAAAGCTTCTGAAGAAAATGAAAAAAGCCGGATTGAGCAAAAAAGCAAAAATTAAATAAAAGTGAAAATCAGCCTGGGGCAGATGTGATCATCTGCCTCAGGCTTTTTGTAGTTCTTAGCTTATTTCTAATTTGACATATTATCCTTGATTTCCCCACATCCGATTTTTTCCCCGGAATCTCCGGAAGGCTGTGTCCGGAAGTCATCCGGCATGTCGTGGATAATGAGAGTTCTTCCGACTACTTCCTCAGGGTGAAACCGTTCCGTATAAAAAATGGAAAGTGCGTATCCCCTGTTTCCAAAGAGAGGAGGAAGATCGCCGCTGTGTTCCGGATGCGGGCAGTTTGTGGGATTAAAGTGTGTCCCGGCGTCGGCAAAGGAATCTTCCGGCGTACCCGTACAGGCGCTTCCTTCGTGGATATGAAGGCCGAAGATGCGCTCGCCACAGGGCATATCCGACCAGGGAAGTCCGTTCACATCCAATACGACCATTGTTCCGGCCCAGAGCGGATAAAAATAGGCGGCTCCGGAAAGCTGTGGGTATTTCTCACTTCCAAAAAGAAAAGCATATGCTTCTGGTGGTGCGGTATGAAGCAGCTTAAGCGCTTCTGTCAGCTCCCGCCTCATCGTTTTTCACATCCGCATCCGTCTTCGCAGGTACAGAAGGCAGGCTCATCGAAGGATGGGTTGAAAGCATAGAAGTTTTTGCTGTTTAACTGTTCCTGAACAGTAGTCAGGGCTTCACCGAAACGCTGGAAGTGTACAACCTCGCGTGCGCGCAGGAAACGGATCGGATCTGCTATTTCTGGAATATTTTTTACCACGCGAAGAATGTTGTCATAGGTGCTGCGGGCTTTCTGTTCTGCTGCGAGATCCTCAAACAAGTCTGTAATTGGATCGCCTTTTGACTGAAATTCACAGGAATTTACCGGGATGCCGGCCGCAGCCTGAGGCCAGACGCCTACCGTATGATCAATATAATATGGGCCAAGACCGGAATTTTCAATTTCTTCCATGCTCAGGTCACGGGTAAGCTGATGAACGATGGTGGAAACCATCTCCAGGTGCGCCAGTTCCTCTGTTCCTATATCATTTAATACACCCATTGCTTTTCGGTTCGGCATAGTAAATCTCTGAGAAAGATAACGAAGAGAAGCATTAATTTCGCCGTCTGGTCCGCCAGAGTGCAAAAACATATAACTAATATAGAGCCGCTGTTTATGCGGCTTTATGAGCAATAGAAGTGGAAAAGGAGACGGTCGGATAGTATGGTTAGAATCTGTCCCGAAAATTATATAAAATTCGGGACAGAATAGCACTGTTCTTCGATGCTCATAGTCTCCTGCGTTTACGGGCATAATGAAAATATCAGGTCAAATCGGGTCAAAATCGAATCATATACATTGACGCGATTGACCTGATTTGATATAATGTGTTCAGCGAATGAAAATAAAGGAGATGGCGTTATGCTTTTTCGGGAAAGTGAAATCATAGAGCTGAAGGAAGTAGTCGTAGAAGATATAAAAAAGGAAATCATTGCTTTTGCTAACTGTGACGGTGGCAAATTGTATATTGGCGTCCGGGATGACGGTACGGTGGTCGGAGTTGATGATCCTGATGGCGTTTCTTTGCAGATCAGCAATATGGTAAGGGATGCAATTAAGCCAGATGTGACAATGTTCCTGCATTATAAAACAATAGAGGAAGATGGAAAAGAAATTGTCGCTGTAGATATTCAGCGCGGAACGGACCGTCCGTATTATCTTGCTAAAAAGGGGATGCGCCCAGAGGGTGTATATGTCAGACAGGGATATTCTTCTGTTCCTGCCACTGACACAGGAATCCGCCGTATGATTAAGGAAACGGATGGAGACCGCTTTGAGGCTATGCGCTGCTTAAATCAGGAACTCACATTTGAAGCTGCAAAAAAAGAATTTGCGCTTCGGGAAGTAGATTTTGGTCCACAGCAAATGCGTACTTTGAAGCTGATAGACCGGGATAATCTTTACAGCAACTTAGGTCTGCTTCTGTCCGATCAATGCGTCCATACGATCAAGGTCGCTGTTTTTCAGGGAACGGATCAAACAATTTTTAAGGACCGACGGGAATTTGCCGGATCGCTGATGCAGCAAATGAACGAAGTTTATGATTTTATCGACTTCCGCAATCAAACCCGTGCAACCATAGAAAAGCTGCTGAGAATCGATGTCAAGGACTATCCGGAAATCGCCGTCAGGGAGGCATTGCTGAATCTGCTGGTTCATCGTGATTATTCCTTTAGCACCAGTGCATTTATCAGTATTTATGCTGATCGGATTGAATTTGTATCTATTGGCGGATTGATGCCGGGAATCGACCTGGAAGATATCATGGCAGGCATTTCCGTATGCAGAAATCAAGACCTTGCGAATGTGTTCTACCGGCTGCACTTGATTGAGGCTTACGGTACCGGAATGGGCAAGATTATAAAGGCATATGAAGGTATGGAAGAAAAGCCTTCAATTGAAACGACCAAAAATACTTTTAAGATCGTATTGCCTAACATTAACGCTAAATATGAAACAGGAAATACTTCCGTACCGAAAGCAGGAACAATCACAAGTTCTGCTGTCGGGGCTGAAAAAAGCCTAAGTGACGAAGAAAAAGTATTGGAATATGCCCGGTCTCATGGCGCTATTACAAGAAATGATGTAATCGCATTGCTTGAAGTAAGTACATCTACCGCTTCCAGAGTCATTAGGAAAATGGTAAAAAACAACTTGCTAAAGCAGAATGGCAAAGCAAGAAACACCAACTACACTGTTATAAAATAATAAAAATGATGCCAGGCAGCTGATTGGAGAAATTCAGTCGGCTGTTTTAACTTAGGAGGAATGCCATATCACACAAAATGAAGTCAATGCTGTTTTTGACGAGCAGGTCGGCTCTGTGCCGACACGCTACAACGGAAAACAAGAGAATACACCGGAGACGATACGGATCGGCTGGGAGCTTTTAAGGCTACTGTTACGTTACAGCACTGCATTGACACATGGAACGAAAAGGTCACAGACAGCCTTAACTATTTGTTCTTACTGAAAGTTATCGTAAAGGAGGGGACATATCAATCAACAAAATTGAAGTAAAAGTTTTGAACTGCCAGGCGATCCAGTAGGCTATTAGTATAGAGCCGCTGTTTATGCGGCTCTATGAGCAATAGAAATGGAAAAGGAGACGGTCATTTTGTTTATCATAGACAATGTCTTCCAGAACGGAACGAATAAATACGCCTTTTGACTGATAATCCACATCAGGATCAGATATAATATTATAGACATGTTGTATTTTTAACAGCATTTCTTCCTTTGTAGGAATCGAATTAGGAGTTTTTCTTTTATCAATTTCAGAAATTATCCTTTCGCGTTCGGCTTGGATGCGGGCTTTGTTTTCTCTGTATTCTTCCAGGGTGTCGATCTCGTTCTCAAATGCAAGCCGGATTCTGGTCTCTCTTCTTTTCAAGTTCGACAACTCATCTTGCAGCAACGATAATTCATCACTTTTCGGAGATGTAGAAGGAATATATTGGAAGGAAAAATCCTTTCCATCCAGAATTTCCCTGAAATTATCCAGAACGGTTTTGACAAGCTTTTTTTCGGTTATGGAAACGCTTTCCGGATGAAATCCCTTTGCATATTTCCAGCACTGGAAGAATGGCGTATTGGAACGGTTGTACCCAAGACTACAGCCGCATACAGGACATTTTACGATGCCGCTGAGCCAATGCTTGCAGCTTGATACATCATGCCGCATTTTGGGCTTATAGGAAGATCGCATACGTTCCATCCGCTTTTCAAATCGCTCTTTGGAAATGCGTACTTCATGAGTGCCATCAAATTCAATTCCGTTCCATGATACAATTCCTGCATAGAACTTATTTTTTAATAAGCGGTTTACTGTCCGGGCTTCGAACAGGTTTCCACGTTTCGTCCGATATCCAAGTTCATTCACTTTTCTCGCAATCGCAGTGGCGTCCAGGTTTTCAAAATCATATAGATCAGCGATATATTGGTAGATTTTGAATTCTTCCTCAACAATTACATGTGGCTTTCCTTCGCCTACGGCAGCATAGCCAAGACAAGGGGTCGACTGATATCCACCGCGTAGAGCTTTTTCCTCCATTCCACGCACCACTTCCTGAGAAAGATTATAGGAATAGAATTCATCGTTCCACTCTATAATCATTTCGATCAGCCTGCCGTACATACCTTCGGAAATTGGCTCTGTGATACTTACGACATCAATTCCACATTTTTTCCTTAAAATACTTTTGTAAAAAGCGGATTCGTCTTGGTTCCTGGCGAATCGACTGAATTTCCAGACAAGAATCACATCAAAAGGACGTGGCTTTGACTTCGCCATAGCAATCATGCGCTGGAACTCAGGACGGTTTGTGGCATTCTTTCCGGAAATTCCGTTTTCCATAAAAATGTATTCTTTATTTACAATAATGCCGTTTTTCTTAGCGTATTCAATTAGCAAGCGCTTTTGGGCATCAGGGGAAAGCTCTTCCTGCTTCCCTGTGCTTACCCGGATGTAAAGCGCGGCTATTTTGAATACACTATCTTGTGAAAATTTGTTTTTCAAAACATCACCTTCCTGTATATATTACGAAAAACGAATGCGAAAGATGCACCCAGTAAAAAGACGTTGCCCCGATTCTCAGATGAACCAGGGCAGTTGTTTAAGCGTTATGCCTGTAGAATCAGATTCTTCACATGGATAGAAACAAGCGGGTTGACACTCATTTAGGCATGGGGAGTGTCAACATAAACCTCCCGTCTATGCCCCACGGACAAAGCAAGGATAACCAACTTGTTATCGTTTATCTGGCAAATAAGGCGGTAATCGCCTATCCTGTACCGCAATTGGCCGCTTCTGTTCGTCGTCAATCCCTTTCCATGCTGGTGTGAGTTTTTTGTCTCAGTAAGATTCTTGTCAATCCAGCTTTTTATCATACGCTGAGTGTATCTGTCCAGCTTTTTAAAGTCTTTGTCGAACCTTGCCGTTGTCTGCACACTGTATTTCATAAATCCAGCTCCTCCCACAGTTTGGAGATAGGTCTGCTCTTACAGCCGTTTTTGACATACTCATTATAAGCGTCCTTTGCAAGAGCAATATCATATTCGTCTTCTATCCGTTCAAAAAGTGCTTTTTTAAACGCTTCCCCCAGCGACATGGAATGAATTTTTGCGTAACTCTCTGCAAGGGATTTTTCTTCTGCTGTCAGTCTAATCGAAAAACTCATATGCTCAGCTCCCTTCTTGTAATACAGTGTACTACAATTTTAACCATTGTCAACTTTTTCATAACATATTATTTAATGTTCTTCTATCTTTTTTTAATCTTACCTCTTTCCGTCTCAAAACTCGGAATTGTAGTATCCATTCTTCCTGCTGTAAAGTCATTATGTGGCAATTCCACGCCACATACAAGAAAACACTATTTACAGTAGGAAAGGAGCAGCCTATGGAGCCGTTAAAAGAAAAAGTAAGTATCACCCTGAGTTCTGACATTCTCGCTGAAATTCGACGTCTTGCCGAAGAAAAAGTATTTGGAAAGCAGAAAAGTCTCCTTTATGGTGTTGCAGTACCAGGCTTTGTAACTCGGTCTGTTTCAATCATGTTTTGCGATTTTTAATTATTTATTAGTGTGATACAAAGCAATAAATAATTAAAAGATAGTAATGATACTCCAGTGTTATATTACATGGTATAAAACACAAGTCTATATTTTCAGTAGAAACGGATGTATTATATAAATACAATGAACTACGGAGGATAAATAAAATGAAATTTGAAAACGGAAGAAAAACGGAGTGGGTAAAATGGTACAGAGGAAAAATTGTTGAGATGGTCGGGCAGATTGAAAATGAAAAGTTTCTCAATCAAATTTGTACGATCTTAAAAAAGCACAAAAATGGAGCGCTTCTCCATAGATGATTACTCATCTATTTTGCAACGCCCCCTTTGAAAACAACGATTTTCCAGTGGAATTTAGACAATATGTAATGACCTCCAATTTGTAGGTTCGTGGATTTACCTGTAT
>CALCMD010000010.1 GCA_937965795.1 uncultured Lachnospiraceae bacterium
GTCTCCATAAACTTCCGGGGTAAGTGGACATCTCCCCGCCAAACCGTGATTTGAATGAAGAGCGTTTATGCAGGTCATGAATAAAGTATACTGCATCTATTGACAAATGCAAGTGAAATGAGTAGAATTATTACGGGTTTTTATAGATTTTGTGCGGTTTTCCGCAGTTATACAAATAGAGATTTTAACAGAAATTTAGGAGGCAGGAATTATGAGCGTACCTTATAATCATAAGGCGATTGAATCAAAGTGGCGCAGACGCTGGGAAGAGAATCCGGTAAACGTCAATGACGGAAAGAAACCAAAATATTATTGCCTGGATATGTTTCCGTATCCGTCGGGAAACGGGCTTCATGTAGGGCATTGGAGAGGCTATGTGATTTCAGATGTGTGGAGCCGTTACAAGATGCTCCAGGGATATTATCTGATCCATCCGATGGGCTGGGATGCGTTCGGACTTCCGGCTGAGAATTACGCTATTAAGACAGGCCAGCATCCTGCCATTTCAACGAAACAGAATATTGATAATATTAAGCGCCAGATCAATGAGATTGCATCCATTTATGACTGGGATATGGAAGTCAATACCACAGACCCGGATTTCTATAAATGGACACAGTGGATTTTTGTGAAAATGTTTAAGGAGGGACTGGCATACGAGAAGGAATTTCCGATTAACTGGTGTCCTTCCTGTAAGACCGGACTGGCAAATGAAGAGGTTACAAACGGCGTCTGCGAACGCTGTGGGACTGCCGTGACGAAAAAGAACCTGCGTCAGTGGATGCTGCGAATCACGAAATATGCAGACAGACTGCTGGCAGATCTGGATAAACTGGACTGGCCGGAAAAGGTTAAGAAGATGCAGTCCGACTGGATTGGAAAATCCTATGGGGCAGAGGTAGATTTCCCGGTGGAGGGAAGGGAAGAAAAGATTACGGTCTATACGACCAGGCCGGATACGCTTTACGGCGCAACCTTTATGGTTCTGGCGCCGGAACATGCACTGGCGGCAGGGCTTGCGACAGAGGAGACAAAGGAAGCGGTTGAGAAATATATTTACGATTCTTCTATGAAGTCGAATGTAGATCGTTTGCAGGATAAGGAAAAGACAGGCGTATTTACAGGAAGCTACGCCATCAATCCGTTAAACGGGGCGAAAGTACCGATCTGGCTTTCGGATTATGTGCTGGCGGATTATGGTACGGGCGCTATCATGTGCGTACCTGCCCATGATGACCGTGACTTTGAGTTTGCGACGAAATTTCATATTCCGATTATTCAGGTTATTGCAAAAGACGGGAAAGAAATTGAAAATATGACGGAAGCCTATACAGAGGCGTCGGGAACGATGATTAATTCCGGCGAGTGGAACGGTATGGAATCTTCCGTACTGAAAAAAGAAGCGCCGATGATGATTGAGGAGCGGGGCATCGGAAGAAAGACGGTGAACTACAAGCTCCGTGACTGGGTATTCTCACGTCAGCGTTACTGGGGAGAGCCGATTCCGATTGTACACTGCCCGAAGTGCGGCAATGTACCTGTTCCGGAGGAAGAGCTTCCTTTACGTCTGCCGGATGTGGAATCCTATGAGCCGACCGGAACCGGAGAATCACCGCTGGCTGCGATTGAGGACTGGGTAAACTGCAAGTGTCCTGTCTGCGGCGCAGATGCAAAGAGAGAGACGAACACGATGCCTCAGTGGGCAGGTTCTTCGTGGTATTTCCTGCGCTATGTGGACAGCCATAATGATAAGGAGCTGGTTTCTAAGGAAAAAGCAGACAAGTACCTTCCGGTAGATATGTACATCGGAGGGGTGGAACATGCCGTGCTTCATCTGCTGTATTCCAGATTTTATACAAAGTTCCTGTATGATATCGGGGCTGTTGATTTTGACGAGCCGTTCCAGAAGCTGTTCAATCAGGGAATGATTACCGGAAAGAACGGCATCAAGATGAGTAAGTCCAAAGGGAATGTAGTATCGCCGGATGATCTGGTAAGAGATTACGGCTGTGATTCCCTGCGAATGTATGAACTATTCGTAGGACCGCCGGAGCTGGATGCTGAGTGGGATGACAGAGGAATCGACGGCGTGTATCGTTTCATTACCCGTTTCTGGAAACTGGTCATGGAGAATAAGGAAAAAGACGTAAAGGCAACGAAAGAGATGCTGAAATTGCGTCATACCATGATACACACCATTACACAGCGACTGGAGAGCTTCAGTCTGAATACCGTCATATCAGGATTTATGGAGTGCAATAATAAGATGATCGAGCTGGCAAAGCGCGAGGGCGGTATCGATAAGGAGACACTGGAGACGGCCGTAATTCTTCTGGCGCCGTTTACGCCGCATCTTTCCGAGGAATTGTGGGAGCAGCTTGGACATACGGACTCCGTATTTCAGAATGAATGGCCGAAGCATGATACAGAGGCGATGAGGGATGATGAAGTGCAGGTTCCGGTACAGATCAATGGAAAGACGAAAGCAGTCATTCGCATCCCGGCGGAGTGTTCGAAAGAAGAGGCTCTTGCAGCGGGAAAAGCAGCAATTGCCGATAAGCTGACAGGGAATGTTGTAAAAGAGATTTATGTGCCAAAGAAAATTTTGAACTTTGTTATGAAATAATGATTGTCCTTTGCGGGAGATTGCGTTTACGCAGTCTCCCATTTTTAAATGAAAAGGGCAGCTTATCCAAAAAAGATTATTTTTTATCATCAGATTTGGAAAAATAGAACAAAATTTCTTGACGTTATGCTGCCAGATGGATTATTCTGTAATTATCGGTATGGTACGGAAACTACATGTGAAGGGGGAAAGATATGAAAAGCAAATATTTGAAAAAACGTAGTATGAGTGCGCTGCTGGCGGTAGTGATGGCACTTTCGGCAATGCCGGCAATCGACGTTTCTGCGGCAGGGGAAGAGAAAGTTATCCAGGCAGAAAGCTGTGAACCGGAAGAGGCTCCGGAAACGGAAGCAGACCTGTCGGTACACAGACTGATAGAAAAAGGAGAACCTTCGGAATACGGCTACCAGGAAATGGTATGGGTAGACGAAAATGGAAATGAGATCGAAGGGGAATATACATACGAAACACCGGGGCAGAGACGGCGCAAAGCCAGAATTTCATTTCCATCCAGTTATAGTATGAAAGATCAGGGCGAACTGCCGTCAGTGCGGAATCAGGGACAATGGGGCACCTGCTGGGCACATGCGGTTATCAGTTCAGTAGAGACGAATATGATAAAAAAAGGTCTGATCCGGGCGGAGGATGTGGATTATTCCGAACGCCATCTGGCTTATTTCGCACACAGAAGAAATGAGACAGATGGAGATGGAGAGGATGATTATACTGAAAAATATGGATGGTATGGAGGAGGCAATGCGTATCAGGCTAAGGGCATGCTGGCAAACTGGTATGGCGCAGCGTCTGAGCAGGATTATCCGTATGCTTCTTATAGTACGATGGAGGATTTGACAGAAAGTGACAGAAAAGCTTCTGTATGTCATTTGACAGATGCCAGCCGTTTGAGTACACCGGAGGATGTGAAGCTGGCTGTCATAAACACCGGGGCGGTTATGTGTTCCTTTTATACGGGTGATGGAACAATCAGCACGGCACAGGGAAAAGTGTATCATGCAGAGTATCACAAGACAGATCATGCGGTCAGTATTGTCGGATGGCAGGATGATTATGCAAGAACAAATTTCGATGACAATGGAAAAAAGCCGGAACATGACGGGGCATGGCTGTGCCGGAATAGTTGGGGAAGCACCTGGGCAGAAGAGGGATACTTCTGGATTTCCTATGAGGATGCGACGCTGACAGAGTTTTGGAGTTTTGAAGCGGAGAGGGCGGATGATTATGACAATATCTATAGCCATGACGGGGCGGCAGTTTCTCTGGCTACCAGCGTATCAAAGTCGGCCAATATTTTCTGTACACAGGGAGTGGAGGAGCTGAAGGCGGTTTCTTTTCAGACTTATAGCAATTACGATTATCAGATTGATATTTATGCAGCGGGAGAGAGCGCAATGGAGACACCGGCGGATGGGCTGCTGGTTTATTCACAGGAAGGATCTTTGAAATATCCTGGATACCATGTGATTCCGCTGGAAAAAGGTGTGACGCTGGATGACGGGATGAAATATGCAGTGTCTGTGAGCCTGACGTCAAAGGATGGAACAACAGTTTATACGTATGTGGAAAAAGGAAGTACTTATTCGGCGGAAGCCGGACAGTCCTTTTTTTACAGAACTTCCGGGTGGCAGGATACGACCGCAGATGATTATAAAAATGTAACGATCAAGGCATTTACAGATAATGTAGAGAGGGTGGATAAATCGGAGCTTCTCTCTGTGATAGAGGAGGCGGAGCAACTGACATCAGCCGAATATACGGCAGCATCCTGGGCACATTTGCAGGAAGAGCTTTCAAAGGCAAGAGCTGTGTATACATTGTCAGGAACAACAGAACACGAGCTAATCCAGACGGTGCTCTCTCTGAAAGAAGCCGTAAATACGCTTGTATCAGCTATGGTGTATGTTGCAGATGAAGAGGAATTCGAAGCTTTTTCGAAGTCTGTAAATTCTGGAAATACCTATGAGGGACAGACAGTTTGCCTTCTGAATGATTTGGATATGACGGGAGTTACCCACACGGCGATTGGAGATTCCGGAAATTCATTTCAGGGAACTTTTGACGGAGGCGGCCATGTGATAGCGAATCTCACTTACAGCTATCGGTACAGTTATGGCGGATTGTTTGGATACATCGGGGAAGAGGGCTGTGTGAAAAATGTTTCTCTTTTGAGTGCACAATTTCAACTGGACTCCAGCTATTCCGGATGTCTGGCAGGAACGAATCTGGGAACGATAAGCGGGTGTACGGTAGAAGGAAGGGCTTCTTTTGATTGTAACAGGGGAAACCTGGGCGGCATGGTAGGAAGTAATGAAGGGACTGTTGAAAACTGCCATTTTAAAGGGACCGTTTCTTTTACAAATCAGCAGAGCGTTAGTTGTTTTATAGGAGGACTGGTTGGAAATAACGCGGGGACAATTTCCAGATGCTTTATGGAGGGGGAGATTGTTTCAGACGGGGTAGGATCCACGGGCGGAATCGTAGGCTGGAGCGCTGAGAATTCAACGGTGAGCCAGTGCTATAATCTGGCTGCGATCAGCGGAAGCCCTGAGGGAGATACAAGGACAGCGGGAATCGGCGTGGTTCTGGCAGGAACGACGAGTGACTGCTATAATTACGGAAAGCTTGAGCGGACGACAGCCACCGAGTTTGGCGCAGTGTATGCTTATACGAACGGAACAGGCCAGGTTTCGAATTGCTATTATTTGAACACCAGCAGTTCGAAGGGGGGATACAGTCCGAGATTTACTTCCGGCTCTATGACAGAGGAGGATTTTTCATCCGGAAAAACAGCATATTATTTAAACAGTCATGGAGGAAAAGACAGCAATACGTATGAATGGTCTCAGAAAGACGGGGCGCCGATCCTGGCGGATAGTGAAAATAAGGCTGTCATAAAAGTGACCGTGCGTCAGGATGCAGAAAATGCTGAACAGCTATCATTAAATGGCGTCATCAACGGGGAATTTTATGCAAAAGGCGGTACGGAAGCAGAGCTTCAGGTTCCGGAAGAGGTGCCGGGGTATCTCTGGTCTGTCGAGGCCGGGGAAATGATACCTTCCGAGGGCGGCGGGAATCGGTATGTGCTGCCGGATACGGATGTGGAGATTCTTGTGAAGTGCCAAAAGACCGCCATAGATTATAGTATCATCTACCATCTGAATCGTGGGAACGGTGCAGAGGCGGGCAATTACAATATAGAGACGTCGGTGCTCCTGCCCACGCCAACAAGGGCAAAAGCAGAGTTCCTGGGCTGGTATGAGAATGAAGCGTGCGAGGGAGAACCCGTAAGGGAGATTCCGGAGGGAAGTACCGGAGATAGAGAATTCTGGGCAAAATGGAATCATTTGGGATATGAAGTTATATTTCCGGCGAAAAAGGGATATGAAATAGCATCGGTTGACGGCTATGAGAATGGAAAGATACCGGAGGACGGCTCTTATCTGTTTACAGTGAACGTGCAGGAGGGATATGATGCGTCTGGCATGACGATTCAATATGGGGAGAATGTGCTGACGCCTTCTGACGGGATGTACCGCATCGACCATATCCTGTCCGATATTGATGATATAACAATCGGGGGAGTAAAGCTGGGAAGTGGGCATTATGCAGTGGAAAGCTATCAGGGTTACGTGGGAAGAGAAGCAGTCATAAGGCCCACAGCTCCTGCAACCGGAATCAAACGGCCGGAAGATCTGACATTTTCGGAAAGCATTACCGTGGGTACGGAGGAGGAAGTTCATGTCATGACCTGCGATGAGGAGGGAACGACCAGTGATCCGGAGGTAGTCGGATTCAGGCGGGATGTTACGGCTCCCGTAATCTCCACGGTTTCTGTAGTATCGGCAGGCGATGAGAAAGGCGTTTATCTCACTGTCCATGCGGACGATTCAGAAAGCGGCGTATCGGGATATTCCTTTGATGGCGGCGAAACCTGGCAGGAGAGCAACAGATATTATGTGGTATGTGGAGAGACGGAAGTTACCTTTAAGAAAGGCATCTGTGTTCGTGATTATACCGGAAACATGGCAGAGTATACGAAACAGGTGATCATTCCGGACCATGTATTCGTGGATATTGGCACGATTGCCGGATATACCCTGAGCCTGAAAGGAAATATCGGGGTCAACTTTTATATGGAGCTGGCTGGAAGCGTAGCAGGGAGTGATACGGCTTATATGCACTTTACACTTCCAAACGGAACGGAGAAGGATGTTTTGGTAAGTGAGGCGGTAAAAGATACCACAATGGTGAAGGGGAAAACGTATTATGTATTTTCCTGTGACGTGGCGGCCAAGGAGATGACAGACGAAATCAGGGCGCAGGTGATTGTTCCCGGAGATGTTGTAAGGTATGGGAAGGAATATACCTATACAGTGAAACAATATGCAGATTATCTGTTTCAGCATAAAGACAATAATGCCACGTATGAAAAGGCGGCAGGATTGATTAAGTCTATGCTGAACTATGGAAGCTATGCGCAGAAGTATTTTAAGCACAGGGAAGAAACGCCTGCAAATGCCGGGGATTATATAACGGAAGAAGAAAAGGATGTATCCGCGGTGACGGCAGACACGCTTATTTCTTATGGTAATCCGGCAGAACAGAAGAGCGAATTTGTGAAATTTGAAGGGTCAAATTTATTACTGCTTTCCCAGACAACGCTGCGGCTGTATTTTACGGTGGATGAGACAAAAGTGGAGGATATGGTATTTACCTGCATCCGAAACGGAGAAGAACGTGAGCTGGAAAAAGTGAAGTCAGGAAATTACTATTATATCGAAATCACGGATATTGCTGCGAAGGATTTGGACGAAACCTATACGGTAACCGTTTCGGATTCATCTTCCCGGCTGGAGGTGCAGTATGGTGTTTTGGCGTATTGTTATAATGTGCTGAAACGGGAAATCACAGATCAGCGCACACAGGAACTGAAAGATGTGATTGCAGGATTATATCTGTATAATCAGGAAGCGAACCGGTATTTTGAAAAGTAAGAGGGAACATGGGCTTCGGTAAGGTTGGATTTTCCCTGGATGAGCAAAACCACGGCGTGTTTATGGCAATACAAGGAAATGCTGGCTTAGCCGCCGGCATTTCCTGTATTAGTCTGAGAACTGGGAAGTGCATTTCTATAAAAATATCAAAAACGCCCTGAAAATTTATGATAAAAAAATCAAAATATGAAAAAAAGTACTTGCAAAATATCGAAAAAGCAGATATAATAATGCAGTCGGCAGTTGAAAGACTGTGAGACAGGCTGAAATAGCTCAGTTGGTAGAGCACTTCACTCGTAATGAAGGGGTCGAGGGTTCAAGTCCCTTTTTCAGCTTAACTTAAAAAGTACCGGAAATCCAGTGTTTAAGCGGGTTTCCGGTACTTTTCTGTTTTTCGGATACTGGTTTTATAACCACAAATTTATCAGCTCTGCGTTTGGGGAAATTTCTTCCCTTTGTGTCTGGCTCTCTGAGAAATCTGCTTTGCTCTTCGTATTTCCCACCCGCTTTGTCAAAAAATCGTCTTTGTTATTTTTAATTCCTCCGTATGTTTTGAATTTGCCTGCAATTTAATTGCAAGATGCAAGGCGGCGACTTTCTTACGAAGTGTATCTCTTCAAATCCTTTTTCAACTTACCGAAAAATACCGAAAAGTCCTTTTGTGGTTTTTCGGTATTTTTTATGAAAAAGTCCAAAAAAAAATTGCGGCAATTTAGGAAATATTATATAATAAATTTATGGTTTGTACCAAATAATGAAGGAAAAGGAATGATAAAGATGAAAAAGTTTTTCAAGGAGTTTAAGGAGTTTATCAGCAAGGGAAATGTCATGGATATGGCGGTCGGCATTATCATCGGCGGTGCGTTTACAGCAATCGTAACATCATTGGTAGAGGACATCATCTCTCCGATTCTTGGACTGTTCGGCGGACTGAATTTCAGTGAGATGAGTGTTACGCTGCTGGGAGATGTCACGCTGAATTATGGAAGTTTTCTTACGGCAATTATTAACTTTCTTATTATGGCGCTGGTAATTTTTGCTCTGATTAAAGCGCTGAATTCTGCATCGAAAAGGATGAAAAAAACGGAAGAAGAACTTCCGGCAGAACCGACAACGAAAGTTTGTCCGTTTTGTAAAAGTGAGATTGCCATAGATGCGGTCAGATGTCCGCATTGTACATCTGTTCTGGAAGAAAAATAGAGGATGGAAGAGGAGGAAAATTTCAGGATGAGACAACGGGCAAAAAAGATATTAGCCGTCATGCTTTCCCTGCTTGTGAGCATTCCGGCTGTTCCTGTCCGAAATGTTGTGGCAGCAGCGGGGGGGAATGTCATTTTTACGGAGGAACAGGATAATGTGGTAGGCAGTTATGGGTCGGAGCGCTCCACACTGTTTAATGATGACTGGAAATTTTATCTTGGGAAATCGTCGGATGCCCAGAACGTGCAGTTTAATGATTCTTCCTGGAAGAATGTGAGACTGCCGCATGATTTTAGTATTTCTCAGACTTTTACAACGAGCGGCGAGGCAGAGAGCGGCTTTCTTCCTGGAGGAACCGGCTGGTATCGCAAGAAGTTTACGCTTCCGGCATCCTGTAACGGGAAAAATGTGGTTTTGAATTTTGACGGCGTATATTCTCACGCATATGTATATATAAATGGGACGAAAGTCGGAGAGAATCATTACGGCTATACATCTTTTGCATTTGATATTACAGATTACATTACCTGCGATGGAGTTACCGAAAATGTGATCGCAGTACAGGCGGTAAATAATGTGCCGTCGAGCCGCTGGTATTCGGGCAGCGGTATTTACCGTGATGTGAAGCTGGTGATTACAGATCCGGTACACGTCGCATTAAACGGTACTTATGTTACAACGCCGAACCTGAAAAACAGCAACGGAAGCGACGGTACGGTGAATGTGGCGGTAGAGGTGCAGAATGATGGTACAGGCGCAGCAAACGTAACGGTTCGCAATACGATATTCGAAAAGAACAAAAAAGAAGCGGTAGCCAGTGCGGAGACGGCTGTTACGGTAAGAGAGGGTGCGTCTGTTACCGTCAATGCGAATCCGGCAGTCTCTTCGCCCAAGCTGTGGTCTTTCGATGCGCCGAACCTTTATGTCGTACGTACAGATATTCTTAAGAACGGCGTCATACTGGATACTTATGATACGGAATTTGGATTTAAGTGGTATGAGTTTGTGGCGAATGTTGGCTTCAGGCTGAACGGAGAGAACGTAAAGCTGAATGGTGTGTGTATGCACCATGACCAGGGGGCGCTGGGTTCCGCGGCGTATGGGGACGCTATGCGGAGACAGCTTACAATTCTGAAAGATATGGGAGTCAATACGATTCGTGCGACGCATAATCCGTATGCGGAAAACTTTATCGACCTTTGTAATGAACTGGGGATTCTGATCATTGAGGAGGCGTTTGATGGATGGTCGCGTCCGAAGAACGGAAACAGCAGTGACTTTTCCACGCATTTTAATGTAAATCTTACATCGGATAATCAAGTGATCGGCGGCAGCAGTTCTATGACCTGGGCGGAGTTTGCGATCAAATCTATGGTCAGACGTGACAGGAATGATGCCTCGATCCTCCTGTGGTCCCTCGGAAATGAGATTACAGAAGGCGCGTCCGGTGATACTTCGGATTATGGAACGATCAGCCAAAACCTGATTCAGTGGATAGAACAGGAAGATACGGCGCATCCGGTGACCTTTGGCGATAATCGGAGAACGACTGGAGGCGTGACCGGACAGGTGGGGCGCAATATTTACGATGCAGGCGGGGTCGTTGGGTTTAATTATGGCTCCATTTCCGAACTGGATTCTTTGAAAAATACATATCCCGTCATGCTTTACAGTGAGACGGCATCCGCGACCAACAGCCGGGGGATTTATGTTTCACAGAATAATAATTCAGATGCGGATGGAAAGCTGCACCTGACCTCTTATGATACCTCTACGGTAGGTTGGGGAAAGACGGCGCATGACTCGATGTGGAATGTCATGACAAGGGACTATATCGCAGGAGAATGTGTATGGACAGGCTTCGATTACATCGGGGAGCCAACGCCGTATAACGGAACCGGAACGGGGAGTGTATCCGGGCAGGGGGCAGTTCCGAACAGCAGTTATTTCGGCATCGTTGACACGGCCGGATTTCCGAAGGATACCTATTATCTTTATCGCAGCCAGTGGAACCAGAAAGAGAATACCCTGCATCTTGTGACGGCGTGGGACAGTGATAATATGATGACCACAAGTGGAAAGACGCCGGTATGGGTATATTCCAATGCGGCAAGGGTCGATCTGTATCGAAACGGAACCAAGATCGGAACCGCTAACCGCACGAAAAATACGACAGATGCGGGACACGTTTACTATACCTACACGACACAGACGAATAACAGTAGTGTATGCACTACATCATCGGGTTCAGGCAGCACATCCCTGTATGCGGTATTCAATGTTACCTATGCGTCAGGAACGATTTCCGCAAGGGCTTATGATGAGAAAGGAACAGAAATTACAGATACCTGTAAAGGAAACCGCACGGTATCTACTCCGGGCGCAGTCAATAAACTGGTGGTAAAAGAAAAGACAGAAGAGATTCTTGCGGATGGAAGCAGTCTTTCCTATATTTCGGTAGATGTGACGGATGCGAGCGGAAAGCTGGATACAACGGCAGCGAACGAGATTACCTTTACATTAGAGGGAAACGGGGAAATCGTGGGTGTAGACAATGGCGATCAGGCAACGACAGAAAAATACCAGCAGGCGTCGGTTCTGACCAGTACGACTTCCGCGCACATAAAGGCTTATGCCGGAAAAGCGCTCGCAATCGTTCGTTCCACCACGGAAGCGGGAAGTTTTCGTGTTAATATTTCCTCAAGCGGATTGACGGGGGCTTCCGTGTCTGTCACTACAAAGCAGGCAGAACAGCAGACGGCGAATGGAATCATCAGCTATCGGATGTCCAGGCACTGCTATGCACCGCTGGGAACCACAGGGCTTTCGCTTCCTGAGAAGGTGACGGTTTCTTATGCGGACGGCGCCGCAAAGGAAGCTTCGGTAAGCTGGAGCGCTTATGACAGAGCAAATCTTCAGACGCCGGGAATCTTTTTGGTAGAGGGCACGGTATCCGATGGAAAAGAAAATATCGGTGTTTATATCACTGTTCACGTATATGATGAAATTGCAGGAGCGGCGAATTATTCTGCAATTACCCAGCCAGGGGAAGTACCTGTGCTTCCGGATACCGCTATGACTTATGATGCAGATGGCGGTGAGTTTGAGGAATTTCCGGTCACATGGGATATGAGCAACGTAAAAGAAAGCAGTTTTGCGGCAGCAGGAACGCTGGTTTCTATTTCGGGAAATGTGGAGGCGCTCGGAAATACTTACCCGGTAACGGCAAGTATTCGTGTAGTGGAACCGATTGCGGGAGAACTGGAAAACATTGCGCCCGATGCGAGCTCCCTGACAGAAACCTGTAATCCTACCGCAGATACGCTGGCATCGCTGAATAACGGAGTGAAATACAGTCCGGCTGCCGATGGTACGGCGCAGCGCTGGACAAACTGGAACGATGCGACAGGCAGTGATCCGATCATCACTCTGAGATGGGACACGGCGCATACGGTTACGGCAATCAAGATGTATTATTATCACGACGCAAATGGCTATGGAGAGCCGGAAGAGATTACGTTCAGGTATTCTCTGGACGGGATAAATTATGCAGCCATCGGTTATGCAGCCCCTGTTTCGCTTACAAACGTATCCGGGCAGAGTGAAAATGGTTATCTTTATAATCTGAATGCTTCCGTAAATCCGGTTGCAATTCAGATCGTGATGAAGGAAAGACAGGTGGGAAGCCATCCGTTTATAGGAGTTACGGAAATCGAGGTTATGGCGACCAGCTATTCCTATATCGCGAATACTTCAGCAGCTCTGGATGGCATCAGTACCGGAGGCACAGCGATTCCGGGATTTGATCCAAAAGAAACGGAATATGAAGTGGAGACATTGGAAAATATTACCGTGTCCAACAGCCAGAATGCAGCAGTTACAATTCTTTCTGCAAAGAATGATAAGGTGGTGATTCTTACCGCGTCTGAAGATGGAAAGAGTTCGAAAAAGTATACGCTTACAAGGTCGGACAAGACGGAAGAGGAAAAAATCGCGGCGGTAAGGCAGAAGCTTACAGCGGCTATTGAGAATGCAGGAAGCAAGGAAGAGGAGAAGTATACCGAAGATTCTTATCAGGCGATGCAGACGGCAAAGGAGGCGGCGCAGGCAGTACTTGCAAAGCAGAACGCCACCAGAAAAGAGCTTGAGGATGCTTTGACAAATTTGCAGACAGCCATAAACAGGCTGGAGGACAGGCCGGAAGAAAAGCCGGATAACACAGAAATTTTAAGACAGTTGGCACAGGCTGTTGCAGAGGCGGAGGCGAAAGATGCCTCAAAGTATACGGCGACGACCTATAGCACGATGGAGACTGCGCTGAAAAGGGCAAGAGAAGTGCTCGCAGGGCAGGAACCGGAAAAGGAAGAAATCGAGGAAGCACTGGCAAATCTTAATACGGCGGTTCTTAATCTGAAAGAAAAGACGGAAGAGAAACCGGATACGACAGAGCTTCTTGCGCAGTTAACGGCTGCAATCAGGGAAGCGGCGGCAAAAGAAGAAGCAGACTATACGGAGGAATCCTTTGCGAGATTAGAAGAAGCCAGAGAAGCCGCAGAAGGAATTTTGAATCTTTCAAATGCTACAGAGCAGCAAATCAGCGACGCGCTGGCAAAACTGCGGGCGGCAATGGACGGATTGGAGCAGAGGGAACCGGTAAATGAGGAACTTACCAAAAGCAGAGAACAACTTCAGGACGTCCTCGGAGAAGCAGGGGAAAAGCAGGAGTCAGACTACACGGCGGATTCTTTTGAAAAACTGACGGAAGCAAAGGCGGCAGCAGAAAGTATTCTGAACAATTCGAATGCTACCGTATCGGAAATCAAAGCGGCGATGGAGAATCTGAAAGCAGCATTGCTTGCATTGAAAGAGAAGGAGCCGGAGGAAACAGAAAAGCCTGTAGAGACGGAAAAACCGATAGAAACAGAAAAGCCGGATACTGAAGATGAACTTCCCCAAAAAGGAAGTCTACACCTTGTAAAAAATTCATGGTATAAAATTACAAAGTCAGACCGGACGAATGGAACCGTTACGTTTATGAAGCCAAAGAAGAAGAATCTGAAACGTCTGATGATTCCGGCAAAAGTAACGATTCAGGGTGTGACATTCAAGGTTACGGCGATTGCATCCGGCGCATGTAAAAATAATAAGAAGCTGACAAAGGTAACGATTGGGAGCAATGTGACGGCGATTGGAAAGGCGGCTTTTGCAGGAGACAGGAAGCTTAAGAGAATCGTGATACAAGCGAAAGGGCTCAAAAAAGTGGGAAAAGGCGCCCTGCGGAATATTCATCCATCATGCAAAATTAAAGTCGTCAAAAAGCAGTGGAAGAAATACCGCAGGCTTCTGAAAGGGAAAGGCCAGAAACCCACAGTGAAAATTGTGAAATAGATGGAGGACGAAGATGAAAATAGCGATTGGCAATGACCATGCTGCGGTTGAAATGAAAAATGAAATCGTCAAATATCTGAATGCAAAAGGATATGAGATGATAAATGTAGGAACGGATACGAACGAAAGCTGTAATTATGCAGAATTTGGAGAGGAAGTCGCAAATCTCGTCGCATCAAAAGAGGCAGATTATGGAATCCTTATCTGCGGTACAGGCGTGGGCATCTCGATAGCGGCCAATAAGGTGAACGGCATACGCGCATGTGTGTGCAGTGAGCCGCTGACCGCCCAGCTCTCAAAGCAGCATAATAACAGCAACATACTTGCGTTTGGCGCGCGGATCATTGGCATTGAAACGGCAAAGATGATTGTAGACTGCTGGCTGAATGCTGAATATGAAGGCGGCAGGCACGAGAAACGTGTTTCGTATTTTACAGAGATTGAAGAAAAACAGAAGGAACAATAAAATAGCATTCTGGTTGGATATTTTGACCAAAAAAGATTGTTAAAAAAATATCAATTCTGTAAAAAATCAGCCTATCTTTTTTGGGATGCGCATATTATACTTCTTATATACAAAGAATACTCACAGACTTGCAAAGGAAACAGGAAATCTATGATGAAGTGTAAGGAGGTATTATATGCGTATCTTATTTTTTGGGACGAAAAGCTATGACGAAACATTTTTCAGGAAATTCTTGGAGAAAGAAAATTATCATGACCTGGATATCCATTTTATTGAGCCGAATCTGACGCCGGAAACTGCAAGGCTGGCAGATGGATACGAAGCGGTATGTGCGTTTGTGAATATGGATTTGGGGACAGAGACAATCGGGATTCTGCATGAATGTGGCGTTAAGCTGATTTTGATGCGATGTGCGGGATTTAATAATGTAGATCTGGAGCAGGCGGCAAAGTTTGGAATGACTGTGATGCGTGTGCCAAGCTATTCCCCGGAAGCAGTGGCGGAACATGCGATGGCGCTGGTTCTGACGGCGAACCGCCATATGCACAAAGCTTATGTTAAAGGACGTGAAAATGATTTCAGCCTGAGTGGGCTGATGGGAGTGAATTTATATGGAAAGACAGCGGGAATCGTAGGTACAGGAAAAATCGGAGCGGCGATGGCAAGAATCTGTCATGGATTTGGTATGAGAGTCATCGGCTATGACATGTATCAGAATCCGTCTCTGGATTTTCTGGAGTATGTGGATTTTGAACATCTTTTGGCAGAGTCGGATCTGATTTCCCTTCACTGCCCGCTTTTTGAAGAGAATTACCACATGATTAATACCGAAACAATCAATAAGATGAAGGATGGTGTGATTCTGGTAAATACTTCGAGAGGGGCATTAATCAAAACGATGGACCTGGTACAGGGAATCCGTGACGGGAAGTTTTTTGCAGTAGGTCTGGATGTATACGAGGAAGAAACGGGAAGCGTTTATGAAGATATGTCGGAACAAATTCTGGGGCATTCCACGATGGCAAGGCTTTTGTCATTCCCGAATGTGATGGTTACCTCCCACCAGGGGTTCCTTACAAAGGAGGCATTAGAAGCGATCAGCCATACAACGCTGGATAATGCGCAGGCGTTTGTAGAGGGCAGAAAGAACGGGAACGAGCTGTAATCAGGTTTTGAGATAAGAAAACAGCTTACATGTCAGAAGGTATAAATACCGGAACATGTAAGCTGTTTTCTATGTTCACAATGTCGAAAAATTGTGCTAGAATGAGTATCAGCAACAGTTGCATATGAGGCTGAAAATGGAGAGGAGACAGGAGAATGAAGGACTTTAAAGAGTGGCTTTCTGATTATCTGAGATATTTTCTGCTGGCTGCTATTATCATTCTGATTATAGGCGCGGCAATTCTTGGAATCAGCATTTATTCGAAAGTAGTAAACGACGGGAAAGGGCAAAAAGAGACAACAAAGCAGACGGAGACGGCAAAGGAACCGGAAAGCCAGAAGGAAAGTGAAAAACAGACGGAGTCAGAGAAGAAAAGCGAGAAATTCACGGAGGCACAGACAGAAGCTCCTACAGAACCTCCTACGGAGCGGCAGACAGAAACACAGACAGAAGCACAAACGGAACCGCAGACAGAGCCGCAGACAGAACCTCCTACGGAGCCGCAGCCGGTGTATCTGACGATGCAGGGAAGCTGTTATCTCCGGGCGGAACCGAGTACGGAATCGCAAATTATTGGTGAATACTGGGCTGGAACGACCGTACAGTTTCTGGAGGATGTGGGCGGCTGGTATAAGGTGAGCGTGGACGGAATGACCGGCTACATGGGAGCAAGATTTTTTTAGCAGCGGTACATAATAATATGATCTGGGAAACAGGAGAAACAGAAAATGACGAAAAAACAACGGGCTTTGGAAGTGATTGAAAGATTGAAGAAGGAATACCCGGATGCGGGATGTACACTGGACTATGACGAGGCGTGGAAGCTGTTGGTCAGCGTCCGGCTGGCGGCCCAGTGTACGGATGCGCGTGTGAACGTGGTAGTTGAGAAGCTCTATGAGAAATATCCGGATGTGGAGGCGCTGGCGAATGCCGCGCCGGAGGAGATTGAGGAGATCGTAAGACCCTGCGGCCTGGGGAAAAGTAAGGCAAGAGATATCAGCGCCTGCATGAAGATTCTGAGAGATGAATATGGAGGAAAGGTACCGAAGGATTTTGACGCGCTTTTAAGGCTTCCGGGAGTCGGAAGGAAGAGTGCAAACCTGATTATGGGCGATGTATTCGGAGAGCCTGCCATCGTAACGGACACGCATTGTATTCGGTTGGTGAACCGGATTGGGCTGGTGGACGGTATCAAAGAACCGAAAAAAGTGGAGATGGCGCTGTGGAAGATCATTCCGCCAAAGGAGGGCAGTGACTTCTGCCATCGCCTGGTTTATCATGGAAGGGACGTCTGTACAGCGAGGACAAAGCCGTTCTGCGACAGGTGCTGTCTGGAAGATATTTGCAAAAAGAATTCGATTTAGAGACTTTTGGGTAGAATAGAAAAAAATTCGATTTTTTTTCTTTTTGGTATGGTTATTTTGTATGATTAATGTTAAAATTAAGGTAAGACTTTGTGAGTTCTATACACAGAGGGAAAGAAAAGGAGGATATTTATGAAACAACGTACAAAAAAACTGATGGCTGTCATGCTTTCAGTCGCCATGAGTGCATCCATGTTGCCGGCTCAGGCGATTGTGGCAGCGCCGACATCGGGAGTCACCTTCACAGAGGCGCAGGATATCCAGGTCAGCCATTATGGGGAGGAACGTTCCACGCTCTTTAACGATGGCTGGAAATTCTCGCTTGGCAGATCTTCTTCGGCATACAGACCAGAGTTCAATGATGCAGATTGGGAAAACGTGACTTTACCGCATGACTTTAGTATTTTTCAGGATTTTACTCCAAGCGGGGAGGCAGAGAGCGGTTTTCTTCCCGGAGGGACCGGATGGTATCGTAAGAGCTTTACCCTGCCGGAATCCTGTGCGGGAAAGAGAATGGTTCTGAACTTTGACGGTGTATATTCTCATGCCGCCGTTTATGTAAATGGAACGAAGGTGGGAGAGCACCATTACGGTTATACGGCTTTTGCATTTGACATCACGGATTATGTCAGATGTGATGGTTCCAGTGAGAATGTGATTGCTGTAGAGGCAGTGAATAATATACCTTCCAGCCGCTGGTATTCAGGAAGCGGTATCTACCGTGATGTGACCCTTCTGGTAACCGATCCGGTTCATGTGGCGCTGAATGGTACCTTTGTTACCACGCCGAATCTGAAAGACAGCAGCGGGACTGACGGTACGGTAAAAGCAGCTGTAGATGTTCAGAACGACAGCACGGCTTCTGCAAATGTTACCGTACGCAATACGGTATATGAGAAAGATGGCACGACAGCCGTAGCTACAGACTCTGCAACGGCTTCGGTAGAGGCTGGAGCTACTGTAACGGTAGATACCATGCCGATCGTTTCTTCACCGAAGCTGTGGTCTATTGACGAGCCGAATCTTTATTATGTACGTACAGAGATTCTTCAGGGCAGCGAAGTCGTTGATACATACGATACAGAATTCGGATTCAAATGGTATGAATTTGTAGATAATGTAGGCTTTAAGCTGAACGGGGAAAATGTAAAAATCAACGGCGTATGTCTGCACCATGACCAGGGAGCGCTTGGCTCTGCGGCATACACAGACGCTATGCGGCGGCAGCTTAAAATCCTGAAGGATATGGGGGTTAATACGATTCGTGCGACGCACAACCCCTATGCGGAAAGCTTTGTTGATCTGTGCGACGAGCTGGGACTTCTGGTAATCGAAGAAATGTTTGACGGGTGGAACCTGCCGAAAAACGGAAACAGCAATGACTTTTCCACACATTTCGACCAGAATCTGACAGCGGATAATCAGATTATTGATGGTGATCCTTCTATGACATGGGCAGAGTTTGTCATGAAAGCGACCATGAAGAGAGACCGAAATGATGTTTCTATTATTCTGTGGTCTTTGGGAAATGAGATTCAGGAAGGAACCGGAGGATGGAATAACTGGGGCGAGCATGCAAGGAATATGATCAAATGGGCGGCGGAGGTTGATCCGACACATCCGCTGACTTCCGGGTCAAACAATCGTTCGGTTAGCGATGATGACAGCAACTCCGCAGTCGTAAATAAACTTATTTATGAGAATGGCGGCGTGGCAGGCTTCAATTATGGAAACATGAGTGGGATGAACAGCTTACATCAGACTTATCCGGTATTTCTTTACAGTGAGACAGCGTCTGCGACAACAAGCCGCGGCATCTATGTGAGTCAGGCAAACAATTCAAACGCAGATGGAAAGATGCACCTGACATCTTATGACACTTCCAGTGTGGGATGGGGAAAAACGGCGCATGCTTCCATGTGGGATACGATGACGAATGACTGGCTGGCAGGAGAATGTGTATGGACAGGTTTTGACTACATCGGAGAGCCGACGCCCTGGAATGGAACAGGAACGGGAGATGGAGGCCGCGGTTCCGTCCCGAACAGCAGCTATTTTGGTATCGTAGAGACAACTGGTTTTGCGAAGGATAATTACTATCTCTATCGCAGCCAGTGGAATAAAGATGCGAATACGCTGCATCTGGTAACCGCATGGGACAGCGACAATATGATGACGTCCAATGGAAAAACACCGGTATGGGTATATTCCAATGCGGCAAGGGTCGATCTGTACCGAAACGGAACCAAGATCGGAACAGCTACCCGAAATGTGAATACTACACCAGCAGGGCATGTTTACTATACTTACACGACACAGAGCGAAAATAGCAGTGTCTGCACGACGTCTTCAGGTTCCGGAAGTACTTCTCTGTATTCTGTCTTTAACGTTGCTTATGAGGCGGGAACGATCTCGGCAAGAGCTTATGATGAGAGCGGAACAGAGATTACAAATACCTGTAAAGGAAACCGCACGGTATCTACTCCGGGAACAGTCAATAAACTGGTGGTAAAAGAAAAGACAGAAGAGATTCTTGCAGATGGAAGCAGCCTTGCATACATTGCAGTGGACGTGACGGATGCAAATGGAAATCTGGATACCACGGCAGATAATGATATTACCTTTACCCTGGAAGGAAACGGGGAAATCATGGGCGTTGATAACGGCGACCAGGCGACGACAGAAAAATATCAGCAGTCGTCCGTTCTGACGAGCAAGACGTCTGCCCATATTAAGGCATTTTCCGGTAAAGCGCTCGTAATTGTGCGTTCTACCACAAAGGCAGGCACGATTACGGTAGATATTTCTTCAAACGGGCTGACAGGCGAAACGGTTGTCATCAATTCGAAACAGGTGGAAGGAACCGCAGAAAATGGTATTGAGAGCTATCGGATGTCCAAGCACTGCTATGCTCCGGTAGGAACAGCTTCGCTTACTTTGCCTGCTACCCTGCCTGTGACTTTCGCAGATGGCACAACTGGAAATTTGGGAGTAACATGGGAATCTTATAATAGAGCAAACTTACAGAAATCAGGTCTGTTCCAGGTAAAGGGAACGCTGACGAACGGAGCAGAGAAAATCGCTGTGGCTATGACCGTACATGTATATGGTGAAATCGTGGGAGCAAAAAATTACTCTACGATTACGGCGCCGAACGTGATGCCGTCTCTTCCGGTAGCATTGATGACTTATTACGCAGATGGAACTGCCTTTGAGGAATCTCCGGTTACCTGGGATCTGGCAGGGATTACTGCGGCAAGCTTTGCAAATATTGGAGACATCAAAGAAATCAAAGGAACGGTAACGGCGCTTGGAAAGACATATCCGGTAACGGCAAGCGTCCGTGTGGCGGAACCTATTTATGGAGACAAGCAGAATATTGCCCCGGCTGCCAGCGATTTAAGCTCGAATGCTACCGGTGATACACTGACCGCTATTAAGAATGGCATTAAATATGCTTCATCAGATGGTACCAGTCAGCGTTGGTCGAACTGGCCGGAAAGAAACGGTTCGGAAGCGGCGACTATCACTATGGCATGGGATACGGCACATCTGGTGGATCAGGTCAACCTGTATTATTATCTGGAGGATCACGCAGCTTCACAGGCGCCGACCAGCGTTGCTTTTGAGTATTCTCTGGATGGCAGTACATTTACTCCTGTTGGACATGGAGACCCGACGGCGCTTCCTTCCGAAGCTGGAAAAGCAGAAAACGGATATAGCTTCCAACTGGATGAAGCAATTAACCCGATTGCCTTCAGAATTGTACTGGGACATGACGCAGGCAAATTCATCGGTCTTACAGAAGTGGAAATTATGGAGACTACCATTTCCTATGAAGAGAATACTTCCGCAGATCTCGATGGCATTCTTGTAGGCGGAAAGGCAATCGCAGGCTTCCAGCCGAATGTGACAGAATATACGGTGGATTCTCTGGAGAATATTACGGTAGTGAACAGCAACAATGCGTCGGTAACGATCCTTTCAGATCCTGGAGTCAAGGCAACGATCCTTTCTGTATCTGAGGATGGAAAGACGACAAAGACGTATACGCTGATAAAGGCAGTTTCCGCAGCAGAGAAAGCAGATGCGTCTGCGAAGCTTGTGGCAGCGAAAAAAATTGATGGAAGCCTGTATACACCGGAAAGCTATGCAAAGCTTCAGAGTGCAATCGCGGCTCTGGAGAAAAATCTGAACAGTGCAAACAGCAAGGAGCTGGCAGCATATGTGAATGCACTCATAAACGCACAGAATGCGCTGGTGAAGAAAACGACAACTACACAGCCTCCGAGAGATTCAAAAGTAGGCAATGGACGTTACCAGGTGGTCAGCGAAAGTAAAAAGACAGCGAAGCTGGTAAGCGTTATCAATAAAAAAGCAACAAAGATGAACGTTCCGGCAACGGTTAAGATTGGCGGCCAAACCTATAAAGTGGTTGAGGTGGGAAGCAATGCGATGAAGGGAGCTTCCAAACTGAAAAAAGTGACCCTCGGCTCAAATGTCACCACAATCGGAAAACAGGCATTCATGAACTGCAAGAACCTGAAATCCGTTCTGTTAAAGGGCAAGGCGCTGAAAACCATCAAGTCAGGTGCGTTTAAAAAGACTTCTTCGAAGCTGGTGGTAAGCGCGAAAAAGATGAATAAGAAAGAAAAAGCAAAACTGCTGAAGAAGCTGAAAAAAGCAGGAGCAGGAAAGAAAGTAAAAGTGAAATAAAGAAACAAAGGAATCCCCCGCAGAAGTGCGGGGGATTGTTTGGTTAAAAGAAATATTTATTATTTGTTTGCTTCCACTTCAGCCATCTTCATGGCACGAACCTTCAGCGGAAGCCCAAACAGTGTGATGAAGCCGCTGGCGTCATTGTGATCATACAGATCTCCGGTCGTAAAGCTTGCCAGTGATTCGTTATACAGTGAATAAGGAGAAGTCGTCCCGGCTTTGATGATATTTCCTTTATAAAGCTTGAACTTTACTTCACCGGTCACGTATTCCTGCGTCACATCTACAAATGCCTGAATAGCCTCACGCAGAGGTGTGAACCATTTTCCTTCGTATACGATCTGGGCAAATTTATTTCCCATATCTTTTTTAACTTCCATCGTGGCGCGATCCAGAACCAGTTCTTCAAGCTGTGCGTGTGCTTCCATCAGGATGGTTCCGCCCGGTGTTTCATAAACGCCGCGGGATTTCATGCCTACGACACGGTTTTCTACGATATCGACAATACCGATTCCATGTTTCCCGCCGAGCTCGTTCAGCTTTGTGATGATTTCGGAAACTTTCATCTTTTCGCCGTTGATGCTGGTGGGAACACCCTTTTCAAAGGTCATGGTCACATATTCGCCCTCGTCCGGAGCTTTCTCCGGAGAAACCCCTAAGACCAGAAGATGGTCATAGTTCGGTTCATTTCCAGGCTCTTCCAGTTCCAGACCTTCATGGCTGATGTGCCACAGATTACGGTCGCGGCTGTAGCTGGAGTCTGCGGAGAACGGAAGGTCGATGCCGTGCTGTTTGCAGTATTCGATTTCATCTTCGCGGGACT
>CALCMD010000011.1 GCA_937965795.1 uncultured Lachnospiraceae bacterium
ACGTAGAGATGATGGGTCTGATCGGCGCAGGAAACAACCCGATGGTTGGTATGACGGTTGCTGTAGCTGTTTCCATCGAGGAAGCTGCGAAGGAAGGAAAATTCTAAAGATACCTTTCAATAGCATTTGTAAGAGATGAAGAGAGTACCGTAACCGTGAAGGCTGCGGTACTTTTTTGCGAATATGTATGGCAGCAGAACTGGCTGGCATATTCAGGGAAATAGAACGACATGGAGGTGTTGATATTCAATGAGCCATATTGTGGTTTTGGTTGGAAGCATGAGAAAGGGCGGCAATACGGATTTGCTTGCGCAGGCATTTGCAGAAGGAGCTTGTAAGAACAATACGGTAGAAATCGTATCGGTTGCCGATTATAAGGTCAATCCTTGTATCGGCTGCAATTCATGCTTTACAAGGAAAGGAAAGAGGTGTTTCCAGAAGGACGACATGGATGCGATATATGAAAAGTTAAAGACAGCAGATGTTGTAGCAGCGGCATCCCCGGTATATTTTTATGGCGTCAGTGCAGAACTAAAGGCGGTGATCGACAGGCTGCACACGCCGATGAGAAATGAGTTTCCGATTAAAAAGCTTGCGCTGCTTCTGGTGGGAGCTTCCAGGAAGCCTGAGCTGTTTGATGCAATCAAATTGCAGTATCAGTTTATACTCAACTTTTTCCATCTGGAAGATGCAGGCATGGTACTCGTAAGAGGGGTCAGCGACAAGGGGGATATAGAAGGGCATGAAGCGTTAAAGGAAGCTTACGATCTGGGATTGTCTCTTGTATGACAGGAAATTGCCAATGCCGCGTTCTACGGTTAGGGCGACAATAGTACGCTGACACAATCACGGTCTGTGGGGGTGCTTATCCCGGACAGTCATGAAGCCGATAGCTCTTATATTTACGCCGGACGCCGTGGAGTCTGCCGCATATCCCACCCGGCCTGCGTACGGAACGAACGTGACCGCTCGTCAAACCAGAATTGACTTAATGAAAAGAACTACTGCCATACGATTCATAACGCTTTTCGGCAAGTATTCAAAGTGTGCAAAAGAGATGATTCGAAAGCCGTTTCAGTAAATTTCATGGAATCAGGAAAGATCTACTAGGGAGGTAAGTGAACGAATCACCTACCTCCTGTCCGATGAAAATTT
Organism: uncultured Lachnospiraceae bacterium; assembly: GCA_937965795.1. GTDB lineage: Bacteria > Bacillota > Clostridia > Lachnospirales > Lachnospiraceae > Hominisplanchenecus_A. The sequence goes on from CALCMD010000011.1 coordinate 1,156, forward strand.
TATATACGATATGCAACCAATGCCACCTTTTCCCCTGTTTTTTGTTCAATCGATTTCTCCAGGTCGGTAATCTGCCGACAGCAGTCTTTGGTGAGATTTGCATAAGCATCTTCCTTTTCCAGTTCCTTTGCGATATGCTCAGCGGCAGATTTGCAGGAAAGTGGAAGGTCCGTAATCGTTGAATGCACATGAGTCATAAAAAACACCTCCTTTTTGAATAGTATGTGCAGAAAAGATGAGATTATAAGAGACACATATTTTCATTTCATTCATTGTAAGTGTTTTTCTGAAACCCTTTATGCTATGATACAGGCAGAAAACAGGAGGAGGTGTTTCGGATGAAACAAAAAATATTGGAGATTGAAGCGTTAAGGAAATATTACGGAAAACGGGAAAGTCAGACAAAGGCGCTGGACGGGATCACTTTTCAGGTGGTATCCGGTGAGTTCCTGGGGATTATGGGAAGCAGCGGTTCCGGAAAGTCTACGCTGTTAAACTGTATTGCGACTGTGATAGCGCCTACAGAGGGACGCATTGTTATGAGAGGAACCGAGATTACATCCCTGAAGGGAAAGAAGCTGGCAGAGTACAGGGGCAGGAAGGTAGGTTATCTGTTTCAGAATTTTGAGCTTCTGGATAATCTGACGGGGCGGGAAAATATTCTGATTCCGCTTTCTCTGCATGGAATATCGGAAAAAGAAAGCAAAAGCAGGCTTGGGGAACTGGCGGACTATCTGGAAATCGGGGATATTCTGGATAAGTTTCCATCCCAGATGTCAGGAGGCCAGAGACAGCGGGTGGCGGCGGCAAGGGCGCTTATTCTGAAGCCGGAAATCATTCTTGCAGACGAACCGACCGGGGCGCTGGATTCCCGAAACGCCAGGACATTGATGGAAAAGCTGTCCGGACTGAACCGGGAGCAGGATTCTACGATTTTGATGGTGACGCACGATTCGAACGCCGCCAGTTACTGTACGCGGATTCTGTTTATCCAGGACGGAAAGCTCTTTCATGAGCTGAGGCGCAGGATTCCGGAAGAGACGCAGCAGGAATTTTATGAAAGGATTCTGTCTGTCATGGCACAGTTGGGAGGAGGCAGCGCAAATGTTCTTTGATTTAGTACGCAGGAACAGCAGGCGCAGCAGGAAGGAAAATAGCCTGTTCTTTGTTTCCCTGCTGGTATCGATTGTAGCTTTTTACATCATTCTGTCGCTGCCCAGACAGGATGTTATGATTTTTTTGAAACAGATGGAGAGCGATGCAGTGAACAAGCTGCTGGCGCTCAGCCGTATCTTTTACGGCGCCATGCTGGTCCTTTTGTTCTTTATGGTTTATTTTGCCAGTAAATATCAGTTAGAGCGCAGAAATCATGAGTTTGGCGTTTACCTGATGCTTGGAATGCGCCGCACAAAGCTGTTTCTGCTTTTGCTCGCAGAGGATTTATGGAGCAGCCTTTTATCTCTGGTACTGGGACTGCCGACGGCGGTAGTGATTTCGGAGTTTATCAGCCTGATTACCGCCCGGCTGGTAGGAATCGGAATTTTGGGACATCAGTCTGTGTTTTCCATAGAGGCCATTGGCCTGACGGTTGCTGGGTTTTTGTTGATAAAATGTCTGGCTTTCGTGCTGTTAAGCGGGAAAATTGCAGGGAAGGAAATTGGAAAACTGCTGGCGCCTGCACCGGACGGGACGAAACGTCAGTTTCCGGGCGCAGTATACCTGTTGGCCCTGATCTTTGGAATGGCGTTTCTTGGCGCAGCCTACTGGATGGCAATCCGGGGAATCGCCTGGGGAACTATGGCAGGGCTTGGAATCACGGTGATTCTGGGGATTCTTGGAACTTTTCTGGTGTTTTACGGGCTGCGGATCGTGCTGGGATTTCTGGCAGGACGACAGGGCAAAAAAAGGCTTGGAGTGTTTCATTTCCGGCAGTTACAGGAACATGTGATTTATCAGTCTACATCCCTGGCAGTCAGTACGCTGCTGGTTCTGGCGGCTTTGTGCTGCTTTGGCTACGGCGTGGCTGCGGCATGGAGCCGGGGGACGGGTGAGTCTCATACGCTGGATTACACATTTTGCGTATGGGATGAGGAAAATGTAGAAGAAGTGTTGGAAGAAAAGGGACTAACCGGACGGTTTGGAGACTTGTTTGAGATGAAAGTTGGATACATTCGTGTCGGAGATCAGAAAGTTTCGCTTAGAATGCCGCAGGTCATGGCGTTTTTGGAGGAAACGCCGCATTCGGAGGAAAAAGAGGCGCTTTTGAACACTCTGGAGTATGCGGATTATCCGCACATCATTGCCCTGTCCGGTTATAACAGGCTGTTGAGAGCGGCAGGCGAGGAAGAAATCTGTTTGCAGCCTCATCAGGCGGCCGTTTATATGGATGCGGAATTTACCAGTTCTGCACGGACGGAGCTTATGAATCAGACACTTGGGCGGAAACCGGAAATCGAGGTGGCGGGAGAAACCTGGCATTTGACAGGGACGGTGCAGAGCCGGAACCTGGTGGTTGACAGCTCCATTACGCTGTCCTTTGCGCTGATCGTTCCAGATGAGGAGTTCTCTGATCTGACCGGAGGAGACTATGACACCTATTGGGATGGGATTCTCTCACCGGAGCTGGTGAAAAGCCAGAGTCTGATGCAGGTAATTTCCGAAGTAAACGCAGAACTGGAGGATACAGGGCTGGACTATGAGAGCTATTTGCAGAATATGGGGCGTCAACTGTTTTATCTGGTGGCGGCCAGTTACCTGGCTCTTTATCTGGCGATTATTTTTCTGATTGTGGCCAATACGGTGCTGGGCGTGCAGTTTTTAATGCAGCAGCAGAAAACAGGCAGGCGATACCGCACGCTGGCGCGGCTGGGCGGCAGTTATGAGATGCTGTGTGCTTCTGCCAGAAGCCAGATACGGTGGTATTTCGGGATACCAATCCTGGCTGCGGTCGTCAGCAGCCTGTTTGGGGTACGTGCGCTGTTTCAGGGAATGCTTCCTTCCAGCGTCCAGAATAAGACGGTGGGGCTTATGACGATTGCTTTTGCTATGCTTTGTCTGCTTTGTGTGGTAGAATGGTGTTATATGAAGGCGGTAATGAGAGCCAGCAGCCGGTACATTCTGACCTTAATGGAGCCGGAGCGGGAAGAATAGGAGAGGGGGGACTGTCTGTGAAGAGAATTGTTATTCTGGAAGATGAGCCGTTTATGCGGGAAGAACTGGAAGAGATTTTTCACAAAGCCGGATATCGCACGGTATCCGTGATGGATTTTTCACATGCACTACAGGAAATTATGCAGGCAGTTCCGGATCTTGTCCTGTTGGATTTGAATCTTCCTAGAGTCAGCGGCTTCCAGATCTGCCGGGAACTAAAGCAGAAATGTACGTTTCCGGTGCTGGTATTGACCTCCAGAGACCAGATGAAGGATGAGCTTCACGCGCTGGAACTGGGGGCGGACGAATACCTGACAAAGCCATGCCGGAAGGAACGGCTTCTGGCGCGGGTGTCCAATCTCCTCCGCCGTTACGAAGGCCGCCGGAACCTGCTGGAGGGACCAGGATTTTTGCTGGATGAACAGACTTATACGCTGTATATTCATGGCAAGTCCGTTCTTCTGCCCAAAAACCAGGGGAAGCTGCTGGAAATATTTTTACGTCACAGAGATGAGGCGGTCACGAAAGAGATGCTGTGTATGGCGCTTTGGGGAACGGTAGAATATATTGATGAAAATGCTTTACAGGTGAATCTCACCCGCCTGAAAAAGACGATGAGAAATCTGGGAATCTTCCAGAAAATAGAGCCGGTTCGGGGAATTGGCTACCGTATGACGTGAGAAGGAAGAAAAACATGAACTTTTATTTCAGATATTTTTGGAAATATGCTGTCTGGCTGGGACTTCTGCTGGGGGTTGATGTTCTGTCGGCGCTGATTCTATGGCTTGCGGATGTACGGGCATTCCGGGTTTTAGTGAGCGTAATCATTTCAGGAACTGTCCTGCTGTTCCTGTTTATCCTGTGGATCATGATCCGGGTGGAGAGACGCAGAGAGAAGGCGTTTCTTGATTTCCTGGAAAATGGGGACGGTTCTGCACAAGAAGCGCTTCTGCGGCTGGTCAGCGCCCAGGAAGGAGAAATGATACGGAGGATTGATTCTGTTCTGAAAGAAAACCGGGCGAGGGAGAAGGAACTGTCAGCGAGGCTGAAAGATTATGAAGAATATACAGAAGCATGGGCGCATGAAATTAAGACGCCGATTACCCTTTTGACGTTCCTGCTGGATAACCGCCGGGAAGAACTGCCGAAAGAGATTTGCCGGAAGCTGGATTATGTCAGAAACCAGATGCAGGAGTCTGTGAATCAGATGCTGTACTATGCCCGTCTGAAAAGCAGCGGGAAAGACTATTTGTTTGAAATGCTGTCATTGGAAGAGTGCTGCGGGGAGGCGCTTGAGAATTATCGTCCGCTTCTGGAGGAAAGAGGATTTGAGGTGCAGCAGGAGCTGGGAGAGATTCTGGTGTTATCTGACAGAAGGGGACTGGAATTTTTGATAAGCCAGATCATCAGCAATTCTATCAAGTATTGCAAAGCGTCAGGAACGCCGAAACTCTGGCTGGAAGCCAGACAGGAGGAAGAATCTATTTTCTTTTGTATCAGGGACAATGGGATTGGCGTCCGGAGCTATGAGGTTCCTTTTTTGTTTGAAAAGGGCTTTACCGGAGATACCGGGACGATACGGAAAAGGGCAACGGGAATGGGTCTGTATCTTGCAAGGGAAATTGCGGATGATTTGAAGATTACGCTGGACGTCCGGACCAAATGGCAGGCGGGCTTTGAGATGACTCTGCAATTTGCCCGCCTTACCTGTCAGGATTAACCTTTACACTCGAAATCAAGTGGGTTTTCAATTAATGACGCCACCTGGAATTCATGTTTGTGTCCATCCTCGAAATCGGTGAATGCCTTTACGAAGTGGACATGTTTTCCGCCGCCGACTTCGATGGCGCATGAAGATTTGCCGCAGAATTCATGAAAATGGCCATCCGCAAAATCTGTGCGGAATTTCACTTCATGCACATGGCTTTTTCCTTCACGGATTGCTTCACCGGATACGGTACAGAAACGATGGTTATGGCAGTCACGGCAATTACCTACTGTGGCAGTACTTCCAGTGATTTCATGGACATGTTTCTGTTTTTTGCATTCAGGTGAATAAGACATATTTCTTTCTTCCATAAAAGAGACTCCTTTCTTTTCATCGTCTCTTTATTGTATGCCGGATCTGCGAATGCGTGAAAAGGGGCTCAGGCTTTTCTTAACGCTTTCAGAATCTCACGGATTTTCGGCGTTGTCCCATAAAGCAGGACGCCGACCCGATAGATTCTTGCTGAGAGTATGCCAACGCCAAAGACGGAAACGAGAAGTATCCCAATGGACAGAGCGATCTGGTAAAATGGCACGGTGCTCATGGCAATCCGGGTGAACATGGCCATCGGTGAAGTAAACGGCACATAAGAACAGATGAGCATGGCGGTGTTGTCCACAGAGCCGCTTGACATCGAGAGCATTACGACCAGAAAAGCGATAATAAACAGGATTGTCAGAGGCATGACGGAAGTGTTAATGTCCTCCACCTTTGATGCCGTTGAGCCAATGGCTCCATACAGGAAAGCATAGATGAAGAAGCCGAGGACGAAGAAAATCAGCATATATACCAGCAGTTCAAGGGGCATATCAAAGATAGAAGCGATGACCGGATTGTCTGCCCAGAAAGATTTGTTCAGGTTGAAGAACAAAAAGGCAGATCCGAATACTGCCACCAGTTGGATAAGGCCGGCCAGGCAGGAAGCGATGACTTTGCCAAACATCATGCTGGCGGGTTTTGCGCTGGTAATAAGAAGCTCCATGGCACGGGAGCTTTTTTCTGTCGCCACATTGGTTGCTACCATCTGCCCGTAGAGCAGGATTACCATGTACAGTGCGAAAATCATAATGTAAGTATAGAAGAAATTTTCCGCCTGATTTTTGCCGAGGCTTTCCGTCTCGTGGGAAACCGGGCAAGTCAGTATCTGCGCGGCTTCTTCGGGAGAAATACCGTGTGCGGTCATGGCATTGATACCGTAGAGATTCTGTAGAATTTCGTCTGCGGTTTCCGTGTTAAAATCGTACATGGAGAGATTGTCCACATAATAAGTATAAGAAGTCAGGTCATGGATGACGAAAGCACACTTGGCCCATCCTTCTGCAACTTTTTCTTTGATCCAGTCAAAGTCCTCCTCGGCAGTCACAACGCTGTAGTCGGGAAATGCTTCCGTAAAAGCCTGATGAATCATGTCCTCATATTCCGGTATGTCTGTAAGCACGAACATGATAGAGTCTCCGGAAGAAGTGACCGTCTCCTGTCCATCGGCAATTTCCGCACCGCCATTTTCCTGTTCAGAAGAAATTTCGGAATCCCTGTTTTCCAGCATGGAGGAAATTCGTGGGAAAAACATGACTCCGGCAATGAGCAGCATTAAAAAGACGGTAACGCCCACGAAAATCTTATTTTTAAAATAGTTTTTTAGTTCAAATCGTAAAATTGTCTGGAATTGTTTCATAATCGTCCTCCTACTCCTGCACTCCGGCGTATTCCACAAAAATATCATTTAAGGATGGCTCAAATACCTGGATGCTGTCAATGTCATAAGTTTCCGTCAGTTTTTTCATCATTTCCTGTTTGGCGTCCGGAGAAGAAAGCTGAATCAGCAGGCTGCCATTGGAATTTTGCGTGCAGCAGGAGCCAAGCTCTGCCAAAATCTGCGCTTTCTTTTCCGAATAGACAATGAGACGGTCACGGACATAGTTTCGCTTGATTTCGTGAAGGTCGCCTTGCAGGACGATTCTGCCCCCGTTTAAAATGGCGATCTGATCGCAGAATTCCTCAATGTAATTCATCTGATGGCTGGAGAAGAGCACGATTTTTCCTTTCGTGATTTCTTCTTTTACCACATCCTTTAAGAGCATGGCGTTGACCGGGTCAAGGCCGGAGAATGGCTCATCCAGAATCACAATCTGCGGGTCGTGCGCCAGCGCCGTAATCAACTGGATTTTCTGCTGGTTGCCCTTTGAGAGCGTATCCAGACGTTTGTTCCGGTATTCTGTCATGCCAAGACGGTTTAGCCAGTAGTCCACGGCTTTGATGGCGGCTGGGCGTTTCATGCCTTTTAACTGTGCGAAATAGATGAGCTGGTCAAAGATTTTCTTTTTTGGATACAGCCCTCTTTCTTCTGGAAGATACCCAATCCCGACGGCATTATAGTCGACAGGTTTTCCGTCTATAAGGATTTCACCGCTGTCTGCGGGAAAAACATCCATCAAAATCCGTATCGTAGTGGTTTTTCCCGCTCCATTTCTTCCCAGCAGGCCGAACGCTCTGCCCCCGGCTGCATGAAAAGAAATCCCTTCCAGGACTTTTTTGTCCCCGAAGCTTTTATGAATATTTCTTAATTCCAGTTCCATAATGTTCCTCCAGTAAAAAGTGCGCAGTCCTGGCTGCGCACGAAAGATTAAAATTTAAAAGTGTCTTTCAGACAGGCCCATAGCTGGTCTTTGCCGCTGAGGTTTAACGGGGTGCCATCTTCCAGATGATACCCTTCGGCAGAAGCGCAGCCCGGATAAGCGCCTGAAAGCTGCGGCCAGCAAATGCCGATTTCCGGGTCATTCCAGGCGAGGCCGCCCTCATCGTTGGGGTGGTAGAAGTCTGTACACTTGTAGCAGAATTCGGCGCTGTCGGAAAGCACCAGAAACCCGTGTGCAAAGCCTTCCGGAATGTAGAACTGCTTTTTGTTTTCCTCTGTAAGTTCAATGCCGAACCATTTTCCGTAGCTTTCGCTGCCGCTGCGCAGATCTACCGCCACGTCAAAGACAGAGCCTTTGATGACGCGCACCAGTTTTCCCTGTGGAAAATGTTTCTGAAAATGAAGCCCGCGAAGCACGCCTTTGGTGGAACAGGACTGGTTATCCTGAACAAACTGCATGGTCAGCCCTGCTTCTTCCATATCTTTCTGGTTATAGGTTTCGACAAAATATCCTCTGGCGTCTCCGTGGACTGTTGGCGTGATGACACACAGCCCTTCGATGCCGCCCACGTTTTTTTCTACTGTAATCTGTCCCATTTTTTCCTCTTTTCTAACGCGTTTGCCGCGTTACATTGACAGGTTTGGAAGTTTCCTTCCAAACTTACATCTCCTCAAAATTAAAATCCTTTAAATAGCGGTTCAGAGCATCCTTCCAGTCAGGAAGGGGCCGAAAGCCGTTTTCTGTAAGCTTGCTTTTATCCAGACGGCTGTTGAATGGCCTTGCCGCTTTAGAAACGCCGTATTCCTCCGTGGTTACCGGGGTTACGGTGACGCGTGCATATTCTTTGTGTCCCAGTTCTGCCGCCTGCCGGAAGATTTCAGTGGTGAAATCATGCCAACTGATATAGCCGCCCTCGTTGGTCGCGTGATAATATCCGTATTTCTCCGTTTCAATCATATCTACCAGGAGCCTTGCAAGGTCATACGTGTAAGTAGGCGTTCCGATCTGGTCGCTGACTACCCGGAGCTGCTCATATTTTCTTCCCAGATTTAACATGGTACGGATGAAATTTTTACCGTTTTTCCCGAATACCCATGCGATTCGGATGATGAAATATTTGGACAGGGTTTCCGATACAGCCAGTTCGCCCTCCAGTTTTGTTTTTCCATAGACGTTTAAAGGTCTGTAATCCTTGCAGTCCGGCAGCCAGGGGGCAGTTCCCTGACCGTCAAATACATAATCTGTAGAAATATACATCATTTTGATATCCAATTCCTTGCAGACTCCGGCAATATTTTCTGTACCTGCGGCGTTTACCAGGTGGACTTTCTCTTGATTTTCCGCATCCTCTGCGGCGTCTACGGCAGTCCAGGCCGCACAGTGGATGACGGCGTCCGGGGCTGCCTCGCGGATTACAGTATTCACGGAAGCGGCGTCCGTGATGTCCATTTCCTCAATATCCACGCCGATGGCTTCATGGTTTCTCTTTCGAAGCTCGTTTACTACGTCATATCCAAGCTGTCCTTTGACGCCTGTTACCAATACTTTCATTTTAACAGATGCCTCCTTCCTTAACGGTTGCCATACATTTGCTCGTAATAATTCTGGTATTCGCCGGAAATAATCGTTTCCCACCATTCCTTATTGTCCAGATACCACTGGATGGTCTTTTTAATGCCGTCTGAAAACTTCGTTTCCGGGAGCCAGCCAAGTTCTCTGTGGATTTTTGTGGGGTCGATGGCGTAGCGCATATCGTGTCCTTTCCGGTCCGCTACATAGGTAATCAGGCTTTCCGGCTTTCCGAGCTCTTTGCAGATCAATTTTACGATATCAATGTTACGCATTTCATTGTGGCCGCCTACGTTATAGACTTCGCCTGCGCGTCCTTTGTGGATAATCAAATCGATGGCCTTACAGTGATCTTCCACATAGAGCCAGTCGCGGACATTTTCGCCTTTGCCGTATACGGGAAGAGGTTTGTCATTCAGCGCATTGGCGATCATCAGCGGAATCAGCTTCTCCGGGAAATGGTAGGGACCATAATTATTCGAGCAGCGGCTGATGGATACCGGAAGCCCATAAGTCCTGTAATATGCCAGAACCAGAAGGTCTGCGGCTGCTTTTGAGGAACTGTAGGGACTGCTGGTGTGAATCGGCGTCTCCTCGGTAAAGAATAAATCCGGGCGGTCCAGGGGCAGGTCGCCGTATACTTCATCGGTGGAAACCTGGTGATAACGCTGGATGCCGTATTTGCGGCAGGCGTCCATCAAAACGGCGGTTCCCTTGATATTCGTGTCAAGGAAAATTTCTGGGGTCTCGATGGAGCGGTCCACGTGGCTTTCCGCAGCGAAGTTTACCACGACGTCCGGATGTTCTTCTTCAAATAATTTATATACGGCGTCCCGGTCTGTAATGCTTATTTTTACAAAACGGAAATTCGGATTGTCCATAATGGGCTCCAGAGTCGATAAATTTCCGGCATAAGTCAGGCAGTCCAGACAGATGATCCGGTAATCCGGGTACTTGTCCAGCATGTGAAAAATAAAATTACTTCCGATAAATCCGGCTCCGCCGGTAACGATCATGTTCATAATAAAGTCTCCTTTCTGACTAGCGCAGGATATCCACGTATTTTCCGTCCAGGACATCCTTTAAATATTGACCGTACTGGTTTTTTTTCAGCACTTCATACACTTTCAGTACGTCTTCTTTTGTGATCCAGCCATTCAGATATGCGATTTCCTCCAGGCAGGCAATCTTGCGGTGCTGGTGTGTTTCCACGGTCTTGACAAAATTGGTAGCGTCCACCAGGCTTTCATGTGTCCCGGTGTCCAGCCAGGTAAAGCCCTGACCTAAAAGTTCCACATTCAGGCTTCCGTTTTCCAGATAAATGCGGTTCAAATCGGTAATTTCCAGTTCTCCCCTGGCGCTGGGCTTTAAGTTCCTCGCATAGTCCACAACGCGGTTGTCATAGAAATACAGGCCGGTGACGCAGTAGTTGCTCTTGGGATTTTCTGGTTTTTCCTCGATGGACACGGCTTTTCCGTCAGCGTCAAATTCTACGATTCCGAAACGTTTCGGGTCGTCTACATAATAACCAAACACGGTTGCGCCCTTTCCGGACTCCGCGTTTTCTACGGCGGCTTTCAGACGCTTGGTCAGTCCGTGTCCGGAGAAAATATTGTCGCCCAGTATCATGGCTGCGGTATCCTCCCCGATAAAGTCGGCGCCGATGATAAACGCCTGCGCCAGTCCATCCGGACTTGGCTGTACCGCATAGGAGAGATGCACGCCGAACGGATGCCCGTCTCCCAGCAGTTCCTCAAAACGGGGCGTATCCTGGGGAGTGGAAATAATCAGGATGTCCCGGATCCCCGCATTCATCAGTACGGACATGGGATAGTAAATCATAGGCTTGTCATAGATTGGCAGAAGCTGTTTGGAAGTCACTCTGGTAAGCGGGTAAAGCCGCGTCCCGGAACCTCCTGCTAAAATAATTCCTTTCATTCGTAAAATCTCCTTTCCCAAGAGCCTGTAATCTTGTATGGTTACAGTATTGGCTGTTTTCGGGTTCTATAAACAAAGTATAAAAGGTGACCTAAGGTCACCTTCAAGTGTTATTTTGCAAAAAAGAGAACTTTGTGAAATTTTACCAAAGAAAAAAATCGATAAATGCCGGTTTGAAACGGAAACTGGACAGACAAATTCTTATAATAAGACAGAGATTTCATTGACAAAGTCTTTCATTTGTTTTAGTATTAATTATATTAAAAAAATTAAATTGCAAAAGAGGGATGGAAGGAGAGAGAATATGGCAAAATTTTGTATCTATTGTGGAAAACCGTTGGAAGAAGGAGAAGTTTGTTCCTGCCAGAAAAACGAAGGAGCAGGGGGAAGAGTGCAGATACAAAAACCGCAGGCCGGCGGGGACAGTGGCCGTCAGCAGGATGCAAATGGCGGAAGCTGGCAAAACCAGCAGCAGGGGCCAGAAAATGGACAGCAGCAGGGACAGCCGGGCGGGAACGGTTACTACCAGCAGGGACAGCCGGGCGGGAACGGTTACTATCAGCAGGGACAGCCGGGCGGAAACGGTTACTACCAGCAGGGACAGCCGGGCGGGAACGGTTACTATCAGCAGGGACAGCCGGGCGGAAACGGTTATTACCAGCAGGGGCAGCCGGGCGGAAACGGTTACTACCAGCAGGGACAGCCAGGCGGGAATGGTTATTATCGGCAGGGACGAGGTTCGGAGATGGAATGGATTAACAATAAGACACAGAAGTTCGTATCGGGAACAAAAAACATGTTCTCGGAAATACTTCCGGTGCTTAAAGCGCCGATTACCCACGGGCGGGAGCTTATGCACAGCGGCAGCAGCGCCGTTGGAACAGAATTTATCATAGCGAAATGTGTGCTGATGATTCTTATGATGTTTTTAGCAGTCATAAAGATAAAAAGCAACATGGGTGCATGGGGCGATTATATTGAAGTTCCATATTTCAAAATGATTTTTGGGGTAATTGTTCTTACTGCCGGATTGGATTTCCTGGAGGCAGTTCTTATGCATGGAATTACAGTAGCTTTCGGAGGAGCTTCGAATATCAGGATGATGCTGTCTCTGATTGGCGTCAGGGCGTTGTATCATTCGATCGGCATGGCCGCTGCGGGACTGCTTGCGTTAGTCAGCGGAAAGGTGGCATTGGTGGTTTTCCTGGTTTTCATGCTAATGTCCAGTTATGTAGAGCATCATTTATACGTTTCTGTCGTAGACTGTGGTGAGGACAGAAAATTGTATGCCTTTTTGATAGAGAAAATATGTTTGGCTGTCGTATGCCTTATTTTTGGTTTTATGTTTGGAGATATGATCACAAAGATATTATAAGATGGAAAAGGATGTGAGGAGACACTTTCGGAGTGGAAAGAAAGCGTCTCCCACAGTGTTTCAAGGAGGAGAAAATGGGACAGATATGCAAAAAATGCGGCGCGGCGCTGCCCGATGACGCAGTATTCTGCGGAAATTGCGGAACAGCCTGTCAACGGGATTCTTTTAGAGGAAGCGTGTGCAGGAGATGTGGGAAACCTCTGAACGGGGAAGAAAAGTTCTGCGGATCATGCGGAGAACCGGTATTTCCCGGTGGAAATGCCGGACAGCCGGGAAATTCACGGCAGCAGCCTGTTTACCAGGAAAAAGGGGATCATACGAAAGTGGTGGCTTTGATTGTCGGATGTGTGGCAGTCGCTATCATAGCGGCGGTTATTCTTTTTCTATTTAAGGACAGTTTGTTTGGAAAGGAGGCTGATACGGAACAGCCTGTGATTCAGACAGAAAATATGGAGAGGGAAAGCCTTGCGGAGAGTGAAGAGCCTGAGACGCCGGAAGAGACAGGCAGCGAAGAGATGGGCAGCGAAGAGATAGAGGCCGATCTTGATGCGGTCCGCAATAAGACCAACATTATTTCAGGAAAACTTTATTATACGGAAGATATGGATATACCTCTTTTGGTCTTAAATGAACCGCTTTCCGTGTATGCAGAGAGCGCTTCCGGGGAACGGATATTTATGGAGGCGGTTTCGAATATTTATCTTGGCGAGCACCGGATTATTACCAGCGATGAACTGCTTTTATATGACAATGTAGAGGTGGATATTTCGGGAAGCATCCGGATAGATGATAACAAAGTAATCATTGATGTGAAGAAAATTTACGGAGAGCCCAGGGAGGCGGAAACCGAGACAAAGGCAAAGACAGAAAACGGTGATTATATTTTGCCGGAGAGTAATTCCAGGCTTTTGACAGATGCAGATGTGGACGGACTGAGCCTGAAAGAAATCAATTATGCAAAAAACGAGATTTATGCCCGCCGGGGAAGGAAATTTGCCTCGAAAGAGCTAAGGGATTATTTTAACAGTAAGGACTGGTATGACGGGAGAATCGAGCCTGAAAAGTTTTCAGATAAAGTATTTAACAGGTACGAAAAGAAAAACTCTGAATTTCTGGCGCAGAAGGAAGAAGCGCTGCAAAAGGGAGGGTATAAGCTGGATCAGTAGGGATATGAAACCGAAAGCAGCAAAAAGAGGACGATATGAAAAATAAAATTGAAATTCTGGCTCTGCTTCTCAGCATTCTGTGTGTGTGCGTGACCGGGGCCGCATGTGCGATAAGCTTTGAGCAGATGGGAGAGACGAACCAAAGAATGATAGTTCTGGAATCTGAAATTCAGAACATAGAGCAAATGCAGGAGACAGCCGGACAGACGGAGGCGGAAACAGCCAGGCAGCAGACAGAAATGGAAACGGAAGTTCAAACGGAGACAGAGCAGCAGACGGAAACAGAGACGGAGCAAAAGCAGGAAAACGGTCTTACTGTGGCGATTGATCCGGGGCATCAGGGCTCATGGGTGGATATGAGTGCACAGGAACCAAGTGCGCCGGGCTCGGCGGTGATGAAGGCGAAAGCGACGACAGGTACGACAGGTTCCTTCACACAGATTCCGGAATATGAGCTGAACCTCGATATTTCATTAGCGCTGCGGGAAGAGTTGGAGAACAGAGGGTATCGGGTAGTAATGACCCGGACGGATCATGATACGGCAATCAGCAACGCAGAGCGTGCAGTAAAAGCATATGAAGAGGGAGGCGACATTTATGTGCGCATTCATGCCAACGGAAGCGAAGATTCCAGCGTGAGCGGCGCTCTTGGGATGACGCCTTCCTATGATAACGCATATGTGGGGCATCTGGCAGAAGAGAGCTACCGCCTGACAGACTGCATTCTCAGTGCGTATTGCCAGGAAACAGGGTTTTCTAATCTGGGAATTCAGTATCATGACGATATGACAGGGATTAACTGGAGCCAGATACCGGTTATGATTCTGGAAATGGGATTCATGACAAATGAGTATGACGACATGGCGATGGCCGATGAAGCGATGCGGCGGAAAATGGTGACAGGCATTGCAAACGGCATTGATGCGTATTTTGGGAGACAGGCAGAGTGAAGAAAAATAAGAAAAAGCATGAAAATATTCTGATTGCGGCAATCCTTTTTTGTGCCTGTGCAAGCATGGTTTTCAATGTACTGCTTGTGAAAAACGCATTATCCTGCCGGCGGCTGCTGAAACAGGCAGAGGTACTGGCGCAGCGGGCTGATGCAGTAAAAGAAGCAGCCAAAGCTGTCCGGGGAGAAGAGACAGAAGAAAGCGAAAGCCTGACGGAAGAGGCAGAGACAGCAGAAACCGAAGAGCTGCAAACATCGGCAGGGACGGAAACCGAAACAGAATCCTTACCGGAGCTGGAAAGCTTTCTGGAAGAAGCGGAGACTTTGGGAGAGAAATGGGCGGTCAGTGCGGTGGATTTGTCGGATGGGGCCGTTTATGGACATCACGAGCAGATGCAGATGCAGTCAGCCAGTGTCATAAAAGTATTTATCATGGCAGCAGTTTATGACAGAGTGTGCTATCCGAAGGATACAGAATCTGCAATTTATGTGCAGGAGGAGTATGAAGGAGAGCTTAAAACACTGTTGACGAATATGATTACCGTCAGTGATAACGATGCGGCAAACCGTCTGGTGGAACTGCTGGGATATGGAAGCTTTGAGGAAGGGCAGAAAGTTGTCAATTCCTTTTGCCGGGAGAATGGGTTCGAGGGTACATCCCTCGGACGGCGTTTTCTGGAAGAGAACCCTGCGGATGATAATTACACGACTTCGGAAGACTGCATGAAGTTTCTTTGGAAACTGTACAATGGAAGCTGCGTATGTGCCGAGGCATCAGAGAAGATGCTGGAGATTCTGAAAAATCAAACCATGACAGAGAAAATCCCCTCCGGGCTTCCGGCAGGAACCATATGTGCAAACAAGACCGGGGAAATGCCACAGGGATACGGTCTTGGATGTATCGAAAATGACATTGCCATTGTTTATGGAGAGTACAAAGATTATATTCTGTGTGTGCTGTCGAATGATTTAGAAGGAAAGAACGAAGAAGCCAGGAAGCGGATTGCAGAGATTTCAGACTATTCCTATAAAATGTTTCAGAGCCCTTAGAAAGAATTCCACACGGACGTGGAGGTATTTAGGCAAACAGACGATTAGTCCGGACTAATTGTCTGCACAGAATACTCCCGCATCCTTAGAAATAGAAAATCCCCCTGCCGTTCTCTTTTTTACAAAGGTGCGGAATTCCGTATAGCGGTCTAAGATATACTGATTCTGGTTGCCGTGGCAGGAGAGGATATAGGAAATCAGCGGTTCCGGTTCGGGAACCAGCAGGGAATCCTCATAGGAGAGCCAGGAGACTTTGGAGAAATAAGGCGTCAGGATTTCCCGCCCGTTTTCCCGTCCGAATTTTTCGTACAGCTTATCGGCGGAAAGAACGATGCGCTCGTCAAAATCCTGAACGAGCCGGTTCACTTCTTTCATATGGTCTTTTCCGTATGTGCTGCACAGGAATCTTCCGCCGGGCTTTAATACACGCCAGACTTCATGGCATACCTGAGGAATATCTTCACAGTAGAAGAGCACATGGTTGGCAATCACCAGATCAAAGCTGTCTGCGGGATATGGGATATGGTGGCAGTCAAAGGAGTCGAAGGAAAAAAGAGAATCCTCAGCGCCGAGGGTACGTCTGGCGTCCCGAAGCATCCCGTCGGAAATATCGGACAGCGTGATATCTGCATCCACAGGTATTTGAGACAGGCTGCTTTTCCAGAGCGTTCCATCTCCGCAGCCGATCTCCAGAATCCGCATTCCGGGGCGGATTTGGCATTGGTCATAAATCCAGGGAAACCAGCCGTATGGGTTCGTGGAGTAACGTTTATGCAGATTGATGCGGGAGGAGATATTGGAAGCATCCTGGTACTGGTTTTTCAGGCTCTTCTCCATTCCGGTCAGATGAATCAGGTTCAGCATCTGGCTCCAGTCAATGGAGTGTTCGGAGCGGATAGCCGCAGAGGTGTCCTGAATCGCTTTTTCCACAAGCTGCATCTGTTCGATGCGGTCCTGCACCAGTTTTAACTGAACATTCAGTGCGTTCAGCATAAAATGATAATCGGTGTCGTCAATGGTCATTTCCCGAATATCATCCAAAGAAAAGCCCAGAAATTTGAGCAGAAGAATCTGCTGTAGCCTGGCAAAATCCTGATCCGTATAAAAACGCGCTCCGGATTCCGTGACCAGGGAAGGCTTTAAAATGTCATGTTTATCATAGTAACGGATGGTACGCAGGGTGACATGCGCCATCCGGGCGAATTCACCGGAGGAGTAGTAGCCGTCTTTTTTCATTTCTTATCTTAGTCCTTTCGTAACTGTTCAGTACCTTTACAGTTTTAAAGACCATTCCTGGCAGTTCCATACTTTCGTGACAACATCCTGGTAAAATTCAGGCTCATGGCAGATCAGCAGGATGCTTCCTTTGTATTCCTGCAAAGCACGTTTCAGTTCCGCTTTTGCATCCACGTCCAGATGGTTGGTCGGCTCGTCCAGAAGCAGGATATTTGTTTCGGTATTGAGGATTTTACACAGGCGCACCTTCGCCTGTTCTCCTCCGCTTAAGACCCGTACCTGGCTTTCGATGTGCTTAGTGGTAAGCCCGCATTTTGCCAGGGCGGAACGCACCTCAAACTGGGTATAGGACGGGAATACATTCCAGATTTCCTCGATGCAGGTAGCGCTGTTTCCGGCGTCCGCCTCCTGCTCGAAATATCCGATATACTGGTAATCGCCAAGACAGACGGAGCCGGAGAAAGGCTTTATCAGACCGAGAATACTCTTTAAAAGCGTTGTCTTTCCGATCCCGTTCGCTCCGGTCAGGGCAATACGTTCTCCACGTTCCATACGAAGATTTAAAGGCTGCGTCAGTGGTTCTTCGTAACCAATGACCAGATCATTCGTTTCAAAAATAACTTTTCCGGAGGCACGGGCGGTTTTAAAATGAAATTCCGGCTTCGGCTTTTCTTTTGCAAGCTCGATGATGTCCATCTTATCCAGTTTTTTCTGTCTTGCCATTGCCATATTCCGGGTGGCGACCCTCGCCTTATTCCGGGCTACAAAGTCCTTCAAATCATGGATTTCCTGCTGCTGGCGGTTGTAGGCAGCTTCCAACTGCGCACGCTTCATGGCGCGGATTTCCTGGAATTTTTCATAATCGCCCGGATAGCGCTCCAGCTTCTGGTCCTCCATGCTGTAGATCAGATTGATGACGCTGTTCAGGAAAGGAATATCATGAGAAATGAGAATAAAGGCATTTTCATAATCGTTTAGATAACGCCTGAGCCATTCAATATGCTGTTCGTCCAGATAGTTGGTCGGTTCGTCCAGAAGCAGGATATCCGGCTTCTCCAGAAGTAACTTTCCCATCAGGACACGGGTGCGCTGCCCGCCGGAGAGGTCGGTGACGTCACGGTCAAGGCCGAGCTCGTCTAATCCCAGCGCATGGCCGATTTCTTCTACTTTGGCGTCAATCATATAGAAATCATGCTGCTCCAAAAGTTCCTGGTAAGTTCCGGTCTCTTCCAGAAGCTTTTCCATTTCTTCTGGTGACGCTTCGCCCATTTTTTCGTACATCCGGTTCATATCCGCTTCCATCTCAAACAAAAACTGAAAGGCGGAGCGGAGCACATCCCCGATCGTCATGCCTTTTTCCAGAACGGAATGCTGGTCGAGATAGCCTGCGCGGACATTTTTCGCCCATTCCACGGTTCCTTCGTCCGGCGTCAGTTTTCCGGTAATAATATTCAGAAAAGTGGATTTTCCTTCGCCGTTGGCGCCCACCAGACCGATGTGCTCACCCTTTAAAAGACGGAAGGAAACATTGTCAAAAATTGCTCTGTCACCAAACCCATGCGTCAGGTTCTTTACATTTAAAATCATAATCGTTCCCCTTTGTATTGATCTGGTAAGATTATACAGGATAAGCACAGGATTCGGCAACAGGAAGTTCGGGAGCTTACGCTTCTTTCCCTGTATTGTGACGTCTGTAATAAATATAGGTATATACATAGGGTATCATAACGTATATCCCAAGAACCCCGAAAAGAATATAAGGATTATGCAAAAAAGACGTCATGACAATCACAATTCCAGCCAGAATCATGCACCATCCGGCCATTCGGTTCGTCCGGTTCCAGTTTTCACTGTCGTTTAATGTCCAGGGCGTTTTTATGCCAAAGGAATAATTCTGCCGGACTTTCGGAAAATAGTTGCCGAGTGCGAGAAAGAGAATCCCTACAAAAAGAGTCACGATAAAACCGACGTCCAAAGGGATACCCAGGGCGATCGCATACGTGATAAAGCCCGTCAGGATTGAGGTCAGAGGGAAAATCCAAAACAGGATGCCAAAGGGTTTCCGTCCAATATTTTTTGCCTTCGGGTCTGCGGATGCAAGAAACAGGAGGAAAAGGTGCATGAGCACCAGAAGAGCAGGGATTCCAAAGACCGTAAAGCCCTTGCTGCTAAAGCCGTTTGGCCGGTTGTCAGCTCCAAAATGCGTCGCGATGAGGTCAGGGAGCCTTGTCCACAGGATACAGCCGGCAAACATTGGAATCAGAGTCATCAGGGAAGTGAAAAATATTAGTTTTTTCTTATGTTTCAGCATTGGAATTTCCTCCTTTCAGATCGGAGAGCCACAGCATAATTTCTTCCAGAACCGATGCGTTCAGCTCATAAAAAATATACTTTCCGTCCCGGTGATCTGTAATCAGGTCGGCTTCTTTCAGGATGGATAAATGCCGTGAGATTGCTGCGGCTGATATGGAAAAACATTCGGAAATTTGTCCGGCAGAGAGTTTGCCCTTTTTTAGCATATTCAGTATTTCCCTCCGCGTTGGGTCAGCAAGAGCACGGAGAGTATTCTGCATTCCCAGAAAAATCACGCTCCTTCATTTCATCATTTGGTAAATTGTTAAGAAGAGAATAAAACAGGATGGATTTTTTGTCAATAGAAGGGCAGGGAAATAAAAAAATCTCTTGACAGATAATCTGTCCGGATGTTATTCTAATAGAAATTGGTAATAGGAAAATGCAAAGAAGAGGAATAGTACGGTTTATCCCGAATCCAGAAAGCTGCCGGGTGATGCGAGACAGCGGAGGGAGAACAGGAACTCGCCTCGGAGCGGCTGCCCCAAATTTTCAGGGATACTTGAAAAAAGTAGACGCAGACGGAATCCCCGCCGTTATCGGGGCAGGATATAAGGTTTTTTACCCGTATCTGATGAGTGTATGAAGAAATTCATAAAATAGAGTGGTACCGCGTAAGGCAGATAACAGGTCTTTCGTCTCTATCCGGCACGGAATGTGCTGCGGAGATGAGAGGCTTTTTTAGTTGTATAAATTTCCCATTACTTAGCTGAAACTGAAAACATTATTGGAAAAGGAGAATGATTATGAAAAACGTAAACAAATACAAGAGACAGTATTTTATGCCGCCGGTTCCGTCTATGAAATGGGCCGAGAAAGACCATGTCGAGAAAGCGCCAATCTGGTGCAGCGTGGATTTGCGCGATGGAAATCAGGCGCTGATCGTGCCGATGACACTGGAACAGAAGATTGAGTTTTTTAAGCTTCTGGTAAAAATCGGGTTTAAGGAAATCGAAGTCGGATTCCCGGCGGCTTCCGATACGGAATACCATTTCCTGAGAGCGCTGATCGAGCAGAACCTGATTCCGGACGATGTGACGATTCAGGTATTGACACAGGCCAGAGAGCATATCATCCGCAAAACTTTTGAGGCGCTGGATGGATGTAAGAAGGCAGTTGTCCACGTATATAATTCCACTTCTGTGGCACAGAGGGAGCAGGTATTCCATAAATCAAAGGAAGAGATTCTGAAGATTGCCGTAGATGGCGCGGCTTTGCTGAAAAAGCTGGCAGATGAAACAGATGGAAATTTCTCTTTTGAATATAGTCCGGAGAGCTTTACGGGAACCGAGCCGGAATATGCTCTGGAAGTATGCAATGCCGTTCTGGATGTATGGCAGCCGACGCCGGAAAAGAAAGCGATCATCAATCTGCCGAGTACCGTGCAGCATTCTATGCCTCACGTGTATGCGAGCCAGATCGAGTACATGTGCGAGAACCTGAAATACAGAGAAAGCGTCATCGTATCCCTTCATCCGCACAATGACAGAGGAAGCGGCGTGTCCGATGCAGAGATGGGGCTTTTGGCAGGCGCCGACCGAATCGAGGGAACTCTGTTCGGAAATGGGGAAAGGACGGGAAATGTGGACATTGTTACGCTGGCGATGAATATGTATTCTCAGGGCGTGGAGCCGGAACTGGACTTTTCCGATATGCCGGCGATCTGCGAAGCATATGAGAAATATACGGGTATGACGGTAGATATGCGAAGCCCATACAGCGGCGCTCTGGTCTTTGCGGCGTTCTCCGGTTCACACCAGGATGCGATCGCGAAGGGAATGAAATACAGAGAAGAGCACGGGGAGGAAAAGTGGACCGTGCCATATCTGCCGATCGATCCTACGGACGTCGGAAGGCATTACGAGGCAGACGTGATCCGTATCAACAGCCAGTCAGGAAAGGGCGGCGTAGGTTATATCCTGGAACAGAACTTTGGCCTGAATCTGCCGGCGAAGATGCGCGAAGCAATGGGATATGCGGCGAAAGCAGTGTCCGACGAACAGCATAAAGAGCTGATGCCGGAAGAAATCTTTGACTTGTTTAAAGAGAAATTTGAGGATGTTAAGTTTCCTTATCATATTACGGAAGTTCACTTCAAACAGCATAACGGCATCATCGCAGAAGTGACTGTGGACTACAAGGGTGAGACCAAGACAGCCATTGCAGCAGGAAACGGACGTTTGAACGCGGTAAGCAATGCACTGAAAAAGCAGTTCCGTCTGGAGTATGACCTGGTGACGTATCAGGAACATGCGTTAGAACAGAGTTCCAGCTCGCGGGCGATTGCCTATGTGGGAATCAGGGACAAAGAAGGCAGGATGTTCTGGGGAGCAGGACTTGACCAGGATATTATCCGGGCGTCCATCAATGCGTTGCTGACAGCTATTAATAATAAAGAAATAACGGAATAATTACGAAATTCGACAAATATTGCAAAAATATTAC